>NZ_NOXZ01000035.1:0-99510 GCF_002258225.1 Rhodococcus sp. RS1C4
GTCGACACGCAAGCGCGGTTGGGTGGTTGCCGGGGTAGCAGTGGCAGTGGTGGGTGTGTTGGTGGCAGGCGGAATCACCGCCGTGAGCCTGCTTCGATCGTCCGATCCCGACGGCCCTGTGGCCGGCCAACTCGCCAACACGTATCCGACTCAGCCGCAACAGGGGTGGACACTCGATGTCGACGACGTCCTGCCAGGCGGCATGTTCATGTGGCCGGACTCGCTGGCCGCTACGTACGGCACGGCGAAATTCACCGAAGTGGGATCGACCTTGGTGACCACCGTCGGCACCGGGCCAGGGCAGCAGAGCGAAGTCGTCGCAGTCGATGCGGCAACAGGTGCGCTGAAGTGGCATACGCCCGTCGAGGGAACGATCACCTGCGCCACCGATGTAATCGAAGCAACCCTGCCGTGTGTGGTCCGCAAACGCGACACTAACCTCGCCGAGATCACTTTCTTCGATCTCGATACTGGCGAAATCACGTCCACCGTCGACAGGCCGTCGGCGTCGATGGTCGAGGTGTCCGACGGTTCGGTATTTACCGTGGACAGCACGGAGGGTGGGTACACGGTCGCGCGCGGAACTCCCCGAGATCTGGACGCCCAGTGGACGACGTCGGAATCCTGGGACAGTGAGTGCGCAGGGTCGGGTGATGCCCACTATTTCGACATCGCCGATGGCATCGTGCGCTACACCAGTATTCGGACAATCGTTCTCAGCGCAGAGGACGGCCGACTGCTATCCGATCCGAACCTGGGTGGATTCGCCAGCTCGCCGGGTCAGGGGTTCGCCGGCGTGTTGTGCGAGATGCCGCCACCGGAGGACCAGTACACCAGCATCGTCACCGACCGCGACGGTGCCGAAAGATTCCGGGTCGATACGGAGACCCCGGCAGACCTGTGGATCGTCCCGCCGTCGGACTCGCGTCCCTTCATCGGCTCGAACGGCGCGTACGACATCGAAGACGGAAGCCAGCTGTGGTCGGTCGAAGGGGGCGAGTACTTCTCGCTGCGAAAGGTGATCGGCGACGTTGTTCTGGGACGAGACCTGGGCACGCTGTCCGCATACCGCATCGACACTGGTGAGGAACTCTGGTCCACTCAGGTGGAGGAAAACTTCGAATTCGCAGGGTCGGACGGTGAAAGAGTCATGCTCGCGGTCGAAGGTGGCCTCACCGCCGTCGATCTCGTGGATGGATCGACGAGCTGGTCGATCGCTGGCGACGGCACCAGGTGGTCGTGGGGCAAGGCGAATGACGGACTGGCCAACATCAGCAACGACTCGCTCACCTACTACCCGCCGACCGGGGGAACCGCGGGCGCACCCGGAATCGTGCCGACCCCCGACACGAGCGACGGTGAAGACCAGCTCGTCACCAAGTGCGGGAAGACCCCGACCCTCACCCCGGTCGAATACCGAACCGAAGCAGCGGGTCTCGTCGTCCGGATGGAAATGAAGGCATCCTGCCCAGGCGGCGACATCGTCTCGACGAACGCGATGAGGGTGTCCATCACGGACAGTGGATCGAGCGTCGCATCCGCGGTGTTCGACTTCTCGACCGACCCCGTCTATCTACCGCGTACCGACCGTAGCAATCTGACGAACTCGATCGAGCGCGAGTTCTTGTACGAACTCGACAGCTTCTGGCGTCTCCCCAACAGTTTGGGATCGTCGTCGAGTCTGACGAATGCGACGGCATCGGGCACACAACTCGTCGAGTGCGAAGACGAGGGGACGAGCGACGAGAGCCTCACGTCCGGCGCTCCGTCCCAGAGCCGTACGAACTCGCCTATCAAGGCCGTGCGCAGTGCCGCGCCGACGACCGCCGACGTCGAAGCCACGAGTTTCGACGCGCTGCGAGCGCAGGCCAATGCTGATCTGCCGTTCGTTCGAGGTGATTTGGCCGACCGCTGGGTTGCCCAGATCTCCTCGAAGCGAATTGGACTGGACGCCGCGGACATCAACGGGGCACCTGTCCGCTGGACTGCCGAACAGATCCTGCGACAGCACTTGCAGCTGCGGCTGATGTATCCCGAGGTACGGCTGTTATGGAGTGACGAGTGGCGGACCTTCGACCTGAGGGGATGGTGGATCACGGTCGCAGGACTGACCTTCGCCGACGCCGACGCAGCGAACGGTTGGTGTGACTCACGGCAGATCGCGATCGACCAGTGCTACGCCAAGATCGTCAGCAACAACCGGGATTCGTCGGGCACGACGAAATACCGGCGATGACAGTCGATTCGCCGTCGGTTGTTCGAACGACTGTCCCGGTCGACATTCTCCCCGGATAATTCAGCACACTGTCCACACCCTCTGAGGAGCTCGGCGCGTGCCCGGAGAAAACCCTTATCAGTACGGCCAACCGACATCGAACGGTGCGCCACAGCCTCCAGCGTTCTACCCACCCCCTCCCGCGTACCCTGGTGCACCGACGCACACACCGCACAGTGCGCCCCGGCAGGACCGACCACGGGAGCGGTCGGCTTTCGCCGACATCCCGGTTGGTGACTACGTCCGGGACGGTGTCACCGCCGGGCTGCTCCTCGTCTCGTTCTTTCTTCCGTGGTCGACCGCGTTCTCGATAGCCAGAGGAGGATCGGGCGGCATCATTGCGCTGGTCGTTCTCTTGACGCTGCTCTCTCTGGCGTCGCTGGGGTTGCCATACTTCGCGCGCCTGGGGATGTTGGGGCAGAACTGGCAGGTCAGCCAGCTCCGGGTGCTGCGTCTGGCGGTCAATGCACCGCTTATCGCCACGGTCGTGGTGTTCGTCTTCTACGACGCCATACGAGGAATGTTTCGCTTCAGCGAAACTGCGTCGATCATCAGCGGTGACGGCATCGGGTCTGCCGCATGGTTCGGGCTTGCGGGCGCCCTTCTCGCGGCTGCACCACGCGCTGCGGAGCTCCGAATCGACCCACGCGGTGGACCGCGGTGGCTGGGGTGGATCAAACCGTTGCTGATGATCGCCGTTGGGTTCTCGGTGGCGTCAGGCGTGCTGTCCCTGATCTTCATCCTCGTCTCGGCCAATCGATACGACTACTTCGACGGGGCCTACACCCTGCGAAACCTGATAGTGATTCTCGCTACTTCAGCAATCCCTGTGGCCGTTCTCGGTCTCATCGCCGCGGGCATCAATCGGAGCTTCGACTCCTGGCGCTTGACAATCGCCGGTCTCGGCGTCGCAGTGCTCATCTCGGGATTTTTCTTGTCCTTCGACGATCTTTCGAGCGTCGAACTGTTCCACCCGTTGATGACCAATCCGTATTACAGCATCACGTTCGTTGTCGCAGCCGCAGCAATCGCCTTCCTGCCCTACGCAGTACCGTCGACATCCGATGCAACTCACGCTGGCTACATCTGGCTCGACGCCGCCCGAAACGGTGTCCGAATCATTGTTGTCTGGAGCTTCGGAACCGCGATCTCGCACCTTGTCATGGCGGCCACCGGATTCGGTCCCGTGTCGGTCGGTGAGGCGATCGCGCTGGCCGTCTTCTCGGTTCTTATCGGGATCCTTGCGGTGGTCGGGTCGAAGGCTCTCGCGCTTCGATACACGTCGGAAGACCCGCGCCCATCACGCGAAGTAATCATCGGAATCTGCCTGGGACTGCTCGTACTCATGGTCGGCCGACTCGTCACGCAATCGATCATGCACGATTACGGCTATCCGAGTGTGTGGACGTTCGACCTCGCGACGGCCGTGGTGACGATCTTCATTGCCCTTGCCGTGGCAGTCGCACCCGCCGTTCGTGATCTGTACAGCGGAGTCCCTCTCTTTGCATCCGTCACCGCGGGTCCAGCGCCTATCGGTCAGTACGGCCAGCCCGACCCGCGTCAGCCGTACAACCAACCGACTCAGCATGATCTATCGTCTGCAGCACCGACCGCCGCCGCCGATCCACGCACTCCCGCGGCGACACTGTTCGAGATCGCAACGAAGTCTCCGGAACTCCGGCCTGCAGTGGCGGCCAATCCCTCCGCGTACGACGACCTCATCGCCTGGCTGGGAAAGCTTGGTGATCCAGCGGTCGACGCGGCGTTGGCTCGGCGGGCGCTGGGGCAGTTCGGACTTCCCGCCGAGTCGGCCCACAACGCGTCGTCGCAGTCCGCGGTGAATGATTCGGGGGTACAGGCTGACAGTAGTGAGGCCAGGGCTGCCGATCCGAACACCCCGGCGGCAACCCTGTTCGAGATCGCCACCACATCCCCGGAGCTTCGGTCGGCAGTGGCAGCGAATCCCTCTACTTACGACGACCTGGTGAATTGGCTCGGAAAGCTGGGGGACCCCGCTGTCGATGCTGCTCTGGCTCGGCGAGCGCTTGGTCAGTTCGGCCTTCCTGCCGCGGTTCCGCGCCGGACTGATACCGAGTCGCCGGAACAGGGTGCCGGGGCCACTGCCTCTCAGGCGTCGGCTCGCGCACTGGCCGCTGCAGATCCCGGCACTCCCGCCGCGGCGTTGTTCGATATTGCGAGTAACTCGCCGGATCTTCGAGCCGCGGTGGCAGCGAACCCGAAGACGTACGACGACTTGCTCACGTGGCTCGGCAAGCTGGGTAATCCAGACGTGGATGCAGCACTGGCGAGCAGGGCTCTTGGGAACAAAGCCTCTGCACAACAGGAGTCGAGCATCCCGGCATCGACCCCGCAGGCATTCAGCACGCCGGAACCCGCGCCGACGCCGCCCGTCGCGCCAGCCGAACCAGTCGCGACTGCACCTGCCGACGCCACATCAGCGGTCGACTCCACGCCACTAGTCGATGCCACTCCAACGATCGAGGAAGCTGCGACGCAAGAAACCACTCCGACGCCGACCGCCACTGTCGCGACCGAAGTGCTGGAGATCGACGAGGACACACGTGCGGTGTCAGACCCGACATGCTCAGCAGCAATCCTGTTCCGCGCGGCCGAGCACCGGCCCGACTTACGTGCCACGGTGGCCGCGCATCCGAATGCATATCCGGGACTGCTCGAGTGGCTCGGTGCGCTCGGCGATTCTGCGGTGAACGACGCCCTGGCGAGGCGGCCATGATGCCACCCGGACCGCCTCCGCCACCACCGCAGGCAGCGGCCGTCGAGGCTGCACCACCACCTCCACCGCCACCGCCGCCGGTCGAAGGTGTGCCGGGGTATGTCGATGCCTACAACTATCAGGTGGTCGACAGCGGACGGAGTTCGCGGCGAAAGCCTTACCCTCCCTCGATCATCTCGGTGGTAGTGCTGGTTGTCAGTATTGTGCTCGGACTCGTAGTGGGGATAGCAATCCCGGTCGAGGAGGAGGCGAAGCTCCTTGTTGCGACGGTGATGGGGGTTATCGGTTTCGTCGGGTTCGCCTGGATGCAGGACGTAAGCGTGGGGCGTCGTATAGCCGCGACTGTTCTGGCGCTGTTGTCCGTCGCATGGTTCATCGCACCGATCACGCTAGTCTTGGGAATCGGGTTCATCACCGCTGCTTGGATTCTCGTGCGTCGTCGAACTCTCGTTCCACTGGCCGTGACCCCGTTTGCGGTGGTAGCAGCCTTCGCTGCCAGTATCTACTTTTCGTATCGAGCAAACAGCGCAGGCGTCATCTTCGCATTTATCCCAATCTTGTTGACCGCGGCCGTGTTTGCCTGGGTGGCCGTGGGCATCGACAGTCTGATCAAGACCTCCGCTGCGCAAGCCGAGTATCGATCTACACCTGCGCTGGTGCATCTGGGTTATTCTGCGACCGGTGAGCCAATGTACGGGTACGCGGCACCAGTCTCTTACGGGTACGCGACTGCCGCCCAATCCACAAGTATCGTGGCGACCCTCTCACTCATATTCGGCCTGTTTGGTTCCGGAATAATCGCAGTCATCCTGGGTCATGTTGCACACAGTCAAATTCGGCGAACAGGCGAGCGCGGATACGGAATGGCGACAGCCGGGCTGGTACTCGGATATCTCGCCGTAGTCGTCTACGTCGGACTCGGCATCGCCTACGGGGTGGCCGTCGAAAACTACTACTTCGTATGACATACGCGGCCAATACAGTCGAAAGGGGGACCTCGTGGTGAGCCCGTGGCACATCCTTATAGTCCTTGCAGTAATCACGATCCCTGCGATCGTCATCGGCGCTGTCGTGTATTCCGTGGTCGCATCCAATCGAAAGTCCCGCGTTTCTGCGGCACCGGTCCAGTTCGCCACTCCGCCAGGGTGGTACCCCGATCCTGGCCAGCAGAATCGCCTGCGGTGGTTCGATGGAAAAGCCTGGACGGACTCGACCTCCGGGTGAGTGCGCGAGCAGCAGAGATCATTCGAGTAGCAGATACCCAACGGATAGCCGGCGTGTGAAGCTTCCAGGAAGCTATCGTGCGAGCATCGGATGAGTCATGACACTTGAACAACCCCCCAATCACGGCGTGCCGCCATCCGCACCTCCGCCGCCGCCACCGCCTCCTCCGCCTCCCGCCGAGGCCGTGCACCCCGAGCCTGTCTCGCAGCCGGTACAGCAGGCGCCCTATGTTGCGGCACCGCATCCGCAAGCGCAGTACGGCGCCTCGCCTCAGAAACAGCAGTATTCAGCGGGATCACAGCCGCGATTCGCCAGTGACGGAACGCGTCTCGCGACGACCGGGGTACGGGTAGCGGCCCGGTTGCTCGACTTCTTCTTGCTGAGCATCGTCTCGTTCATCGGCGGAATGATTTCGTCGGCGGCGCTGGGGAGCGACTTCGACTACGACTCGTACAGAATGACGTCCGGACTGATCACTCTCGTGATCTCGCTGGGTTCCATTGCATACTTCCTGTATGCCGAAAGTCTGTACGGGACTACCGTCGGCAAGCTGGTTCTTGGAATCAAGGTCCGATCGACCGACGGTGGTCCGCTTCCGTTCGCGCAGTCGTTCAAGCGCAACGCCTTCGTGCTTCCTATGTATCTCGGGTCGGCGATTTCGTCGATGATCGTCCTCGGTAGCGACCAGGACCTCGCCGGGGCGATCACGTCGCTGTACTACGGCGGAACGATCGGAATTCTCGGAACCATTGCCACGATCGCACTCTCCATTGCTTTGATCATCTCGATCGGCAATTCGCCTACTCTGCAGGGCGTTCACGACAAGATGGCTGACTCAGCTGTCGTGACCACCCGGTAAGTGGACCGCTCATGCCAACGAGCCCCTCGCCGCATCGGCGAGGGGCTCGGTCGGGTGCGTCGATAACGTCGAGGTCAGTAACCGGGTCTGGGTTCGAAGCCAGGATCGGGTAGTTCCGGCGGTGCCTGCTGGGCAGGCTCCGGCTCCACCTCGACCTGCTCCTGCTCGACGGGTGCCTGCTGGACAGGCGCCTGCGGCACGTTGGCCGGGGCGGTGTATTCAGCGGCCGGGGGAGCCACTTCGGCCGGCGCGGGCGCAACTGGGTCAACGGAGGGTACTGCGGCCGGTGGCTCCGTCGTCGCGGCTGCAGTCGTCGTGCTCGCAGTGGACGTCGCCGACACCGATGTCGTCGTCGTAGTCGCAGGTGCTGCTTCCTCGTCTCCGCATCCGGTGAGCAGTAGTGACAATCCGGCTGCAGCTACAACCGATATGCCTCTCAGGGAAGGGGCCATGAACGTGTACTCCTGTCACAATCGAAACGTGTCGCGTCGAGATGGGGTGAACCTAGCATCCGTTCGAGGGTGCCGATCGACTGTCCGTCGTTCGAATGAATAAGCCGGGGAGCGGACTTCGAGATACCCGGATTGCTCGGTGAGCGTCTAAAGTGACATCGACTTCAGTTCGGTGAGCAGAAAGTTTCCCGCCTCGATGACAATTGCACGTATTCGGTCCATCCTTGCCTGCGCGCTGGCAATCGCAGGGGCTGCCTTGCTCTTGACCGCGCCGACCGTGTCGGCAGCGCCCGACGGCGGTGCGACGCTGGTAACCATGGGCGATTCGTTCACCGCGACGGCACCGATCCTCGGAGATCGCGGTGACGGGTGCGTTCGTCCTCCGACATCGTGGCCCGCCCAGCTTGCTGACCAGCTGGCTCTCGGTGGCACCGACCGGTTCGTCGACGTGTCGTGCAACGGCGGCACCATTGATACCGGTGACGGCTACACCCTGGTTCAGCAGGCACGTAAAGCGGCCGCTGAGGGGGCTTTCGGACCGGCAACCAGAGCGGTCACCATCCAGGCCGGTTGGAACGACACCTGGGGAGCGTCGCCGGGACGGGCGTTCCCCTCGGTGGATTGCTTGCTCG
This sequence comes from Rhodococcus sp. RS1C4, assembly GCF_002258225.1. NCBI lineage: Bacteria > Bacillati > Actinomycetota > Actinomycetes > Mycobacteriales > Nocardiaceae > Rhodococcus > Rhodococcus sp. RS1C4. The sequence goes on from NZ_NOXZ01000035.1 coordinate 8,198, forward strand.
ATCTCGTTCGCGGTTGCGGTCTCGATGCTGCCGACCAGGGACGGCTCCCGGACTACCGAGCTGTGAACGGACAGGCCTTCGCGGATCGGGTTCGCACCGTCGTCGAGTACGTGCGGTACTACGCGCCGAACGCCAAGGTCGTACTGGTGGGATACCCCGAGGTGTTCACCGGCGGGCATAGCGCGGCCTGCGTACAGGTCGGAGGTGGTACTGCAGTGCAGCCCAACGCATCCGGGTACATCACGTATCTTTCGGCGCTCGATTCCGCCCAGCGAGAAGCTGCGCGGATCCTCGGGATCGAGTTCTTCGATGCTCTCGCCGTGACAGCTGGCCACGGCAGCTGCACCGCCGACCCGTGGATCGGTGGATTCACGGGTGTGGACTCGCTGTACGTCGGAGCTCCGATTCACCCGACTCCGCACGGCAATGCGGTCCTCGCGTCCGCGCTGCGCGGCCGACTCGCGATCTGAGCGGACGGTGGTGTCGAATTCCGAACCGGAAGTGACGAAGCGACGGAATCTGCCTTCGCTGACCGGTGCTCGATGGTGGGCAGCGTTCGCAGTGTTCGTGCTTCATGCCCTGGTTTTCCTGCCGGTGTACCCGTTCCAGAAGTCGTCGACTTTCGAGACCATTCATCGATTCGTCCCCATGCAGCTCGGCGCCGCAGGAGTGACCTTCTTCTTCGTCCTGTCCGGTTTCGTCATCTACTGGTCGTTCCGCCCGGGATCGTCCACATGGCAGTTCTATTGGCGGCGCGCGCTCAAGATCTACCCGACGCACATCGTTGCCGCCCTGGTGTTCATCGTGGCAGCTTCGGTCCCGTTGTCACGTGCGGTGGTGTGGGTTCCCAACCTGCTCCTGGTGCATACCTGGGTGCCGAAGTGGACGATGGTCGGCGGGCTCAACGTTCCGTCGTGGTCCCTGTGCGCCGAAATCTTGTTCTACGCGTGCTTTCCGCTGTCGATGCCGCTGATCAGCAGGATCAAGTCCAACCAGCTGTACTGGGCGTTCGGGATCCTGGTTCTGGTCATAGCAACTATCCACGTGTCGTATTTCGTCTTCGTGGACGGCCCGCGCGGAATCGGCAACATCTTCGCCCCCAGGCTCCTCCCCGGAGACGTCTCGCCGATGTTCGAAATTCACGCCTCGCCGGCGTGGTTCGCCCAGGACGACATCCCGGTGTCCCCGTCCTACTGGTTGAGCTACACCTTCCCGCTCTCCCGGCTACCCGAGTTCTTCATCGGGGTTCTTACCGCACGCATGGTCCTGGAGGGCTACTGGCGCAATATCCGGCTGACACCGCCCTTGGGCGTGCTCGCGGTGGCCTTCGCGGCGACCTGGGTTGTTCCCATCAATTTCAAGATGTCCGCTCTGCTGGTCGTCCCGGTTGCCGCCGTGGTCGCCACCTTGGCGGCGAGAGATCTCGCCGGTATCAAGGGGTTGAACTCGTCGCGTCCAATGGTGTGGCTGGGCGACATCTCGTACGCGTTCTACATGATTCAGTTTCCGGTGATGGTTGTTCTCACGCGTCTGTTCATCGGCGGAAATGCCTACGACTTCGCCGGTTGGTTCTTCTGGGCCGCGGTGAGCCTGGTGGTCTCGATCGGCGCTGCCTACTTGATCTACATCGCGGTGGACCAACCGTTGATGAAACGCTTTGCGCGTCGTCGGGCTCCATCGTCGACGCACGATGCCGTCGAAAACACAGCAGGAGTGCACCAGTGAGCCGGAACGAAGACCGCGGCGCAGTGCCGATACCACCCCCGCCACCACCTCAGGCACGTCGTTCCCGTCAGGCGCCGCCACGCCCTGCGCCGCCGCGCCCTGCGCCGCCTCGCCCCGGACCGTCAGTGCCGCAACCGCCCGTGGCGCCGGGTCGTGCCTGGGGTGCGCCGCCACCTCCCGCGCCGGGCGGCCGGCCACCGCGCAAGCGGTCTGTCCTGCCAATAGTGTTGGCACTCGTCCTGGCGGTAATTTTGCTGGCAGCCGGCGCGACCGCGGTGTGGTACTTCCTCGGCGCCGGTACCGAGCAGGACGCCGACGCCGACAACCCGTCGCAGTCTGCCGCGGAGAACCCCGACGACGTCTTCGGCGCCTCGGATGCGGCACCGCGCAACCTCACTTCGCCCGTCGGAGCGAGCCCGTGGGCGGTCGCGCTCGACCCGTCGACCGACACCGCTTATATCACCAATTCCGACAACGGGACCATGTCCGTTGTGGACTCGGGGACCGGAGTGACCCGCACGAGCGTGCCGATCGGCAGTAAACCGGCAGGCGTCGCCTACAACGCGCAGAACAATTCGGTGTATGTCAGCGACGCCAACGGTCGATCCGTCTCCGTCGTCGACGCACGTTCCAACGCGGTCGTAGCTGTTGTCGCAGTGGGCAGCGGCCCGTACGCGATCGCGGTCGACGACGCTACGAACACTGTCTTCGTCTCCAACTTCGACGAAGGCTCGGTCTCGGTCATCGACGGCAGGTCGAACCAGGTGACAGCAACGGTACGAGTGGGTGCCAACCCCTATGGCATCGCTTCCGATCCGAACTCGGGCTCGATCTACGTCACCAACGCAGGCGATCGCTCGGTGTCGGTGATCGACGCTGCACGTCGTGCTGTGATCGCAAACATTCCGGTCGGTGCCGAACCCTGGGGTGTCGCAGTCGATTCCCGAGCCGAGAGGGCGTATGTCACCAACCACTCGGACAACTCCTTGTCGGTGATCGACACGGTCTCGAAATCGGTGGTGTCGACCATTCCTGCAGGTGTGTCTCCGGTCGGGGTAGCGGTCGACTCCTCTACGTCCGCCGTGTACATCGCCGACCACGGGTCCAACACGGTCACCGTGGTCGACGGACGTTCCAACACAGTCGTATCGAGCATTCCGGTCGGCACCAACCCGCACGGAATCGCTGTCGATCCCGATGGCGCGACCTTGTTCGTCACCAACTTCGAAGACGCGACGTTCTCTGCAGTCGGATACTGACCTGTGCGGACGTTCGAACGATCGCGCACCCGGCGCGGATTGGCCCTTCTTGCGGTATCTGTGGTCCTGGTGAGCTGCGGGCAGGTCGGTGCCGACGATGCCGTCTCCAGCGCCGAGACAGCGGCTGCGACCGCGTCGTCGACGGTTCCGCCGGTCGTCGACCTGGCCGTCGAGGTGGACCCGCTCGTACAGGCAACCATGAGTCAACTGGCAGTACCCGGCGCGGTGGTCTACATCCGTACGCCGGAGACAGTGTGGCAGAACGCCTATGGAACACGAACTGTCGGCGTGGACGACCCCGTCACGGTCGACGATCACTTCAGAGTCGGATCGATCACGAAGACCATGGTGGGTACAGTCGTGCTGCAACTGATCGAGTCGGGCGCACTGTCGCCCACCGACGTGGTCTCTCGATTCCGCTCGGACGTACCGAACGGTGACCTCATCACCATCGCGGATCTGCTCGACATGCGAAGCGGTCTCTACAGTTACACCGAGGACAGTTACTTCAACACGGTCTTGGATACGAATCCGAGTCGGGTGTGGGAGCCGGAGGAGTTGCTCGCCATCGGATTTGCGGGGACCCCGTATTCGTCGCCGGGCCAGGAATTTCGCTACACCAACACTAATACGGTTCTGCTCGCCACCATCGTCGAATCGATCCTTGGCGACGACATCGGATCGGTGCTGACGCAGCGGCTGTTCCAACCACTCGGACTCGACAACACCAGTTTCCCCGAATCGGCCGACGCGGCGATTCCCGAGCCGTCGCCGCATGGCTACCTGTTCGGTACCAATTCGTCCGCTCGAACGTCGGTCAAACTGTCCTCGTCCGATGTCGAAAGTGCGAGAAACGGAACGCTCCTACCCAATGATGTGACGGATCTCAACCCGTCGTGGATCTGGGCTGCCGGGGGAGCGATCTCGACTGCGGCGGATATGGCAACCTACGGCCGGACGCTGGTTCGCGGCGATGGACTTTTGAGTCCGGACAGTCAATCGCGCCGTCTCGCAAGCGTGTCTGTGGACCCCGCCGATCCCAGTCCCGGTGATTACGGTCTCGCGTGGCAGGCGTACGGACCGTTGATCGGCCACGACGGCGCAATACCCGGGTTTCAATCCTTCATGGGCCACGATCCGATCAGCGACACGACCATCGTCGTGCTGTGTACCCTGCGCGATGGTCCCGCCGGTGGGCGGCCCGCGAACGAGATCGCCATGGGTGTGCTGCAGCGAATGCAGAACGGACGATAGATACCGCGCGGGCTAACGCTGACTTTTCATCCGAACGAGCTACAGCGCAAAATAATACTCAGCAGGCATGATTCATGCAGGTGGAGGGTTATCGGACCTTCCTGTACCAATTCGTGTCGAGTGGAGTGACGAGTGACGAAATCCAGCGTGATCCGGAACGGATGTTTGGCGTCCGCAGCAAGTTTGGCGATAGTGTTCGGATCGGCGCCGACGGCAACGGCGGTCCCGATCGATTTCATCGAAATCGACACATGGGGATACGAGGAACTGACGCCAGATGTGTACGAAGGTAATTTCTTCGATCCCACGGAATTTACGGTCGGCGCAAAGCTCTGGAAGCAAGGACGTGAACTGTACGGTTCTTCCGGGTGCAATTCGGTCATTACTGTGCGTGGTTACTTCGGTCTGGTCGGCCAGACGGATCACAGCCAGCGGTGCAGCCTGGCGAACCCCGGACTGCGAGTAAAGGTACCGTTCGACGGTAAATACTTGATCACAGTGACGGCCAGCGGATCGGACGGCGTGCCGCTGACCGCCACCCGAGAGGTTCACGTGGGTCCGGCGGCAATCGTCCCTGCTGTCATCGACACCGGCTCGGCGACTGTTGGCCTGCCGAGTGGTTCCTCCACCACAGGTTCGACGGGATAGCTCCGGTAGTCGAAAGGGCGGGCGCATCGGCGCCCGCCCTTTCGTGATCCATCTACTGGACGTCGAACGTCGCGACGCCGACCTTGCCGGAGACCCGGTCGAATGCCGTGACCGTATAGGTACCCGGTGCAGTGACTTCGATCCCGTTGTCACTGCCGTTGAAGCTTGTCGCGAAATATCCGTGGCACTCGGCGCTCTGCACCACTGGAAATGCTGTGGGTCCGGTGATCGTGACTTCTACCTGACAGTCGTCACCCTCGTAGTCCACCTCCGGGTCGGTCATGACGGGCACCCAATTGAACGCCACATCAGCCTGGCCGCGGTCGTTCAGTCCGTACAGCGTCGGTCCGAGCTTCTTCCCCGTGATTACGGGTTCGGCAAGTTTGGTGGAGACCGTCAATCCGACGATGTCTCGTGCGGTGAGCTTTTCAGTGGGAGTCGCGGCGGGCGATGCGGTGCTGGTGGGGGTGGTGACGGAACCGGTCACGTCAAGCTCGACCGTTGCTGTGTTGGCCCCGGTGAACTCACCGATCACGCCCGTGATGGAGTTCGCCAGCAGGGCAGCGCCACCGGGAAGCACGGTGAGAACGGCCGCCAACGACCGAGTGGCCAGGGACGCCGTCTTCTCCGCCGTGACACCTCCCGCGCACGTCGTGAATCCCTTTACGAACACGCCCACGTCTGCTGCACCGCTGAGGGACCCGTTGCGCCCGACCAACGTGGACATGCACTCCGCCACTGAATCGAGCTGGAACAGGGCGGCATTGGGATAGAGAATGTTCAGACCGTAGATGAGAATGTTCACGAGATTCATCGCAGCCTCGACCCTCAGGGTCACCGTGCCCGGCAACGTCGCAGGATCGAACGTCAACGACGTCGAGCCGCCCGGGAGCAAGAATGTGCCGGCCCCGACAACGGGTGCAAGGATGGTCGAAAACGTGGCGGAGTTCGCGATCGATTCGAGATCCGCAGGCAAATTCACCACCGACGAAGCGGGGTTCGGACTGGACGACACAGTCCATCCCTGCGACGAGAGCGACGCCAGTTCGACGTCGACGTTGGAGCCGGAGGCGGTGAGGCACGGCTGAACGACGGTATTCGACGACGTCTCGGCAGTGATTGTTCGTGTGCCGATTGCAACGGACTGCGTCGTGCACGCGGGCGGTGGAACGTCCAAGCCCAGAAAGCCGTTGATCGCGGACGTGAACGCGGACGACATGGCCTTCGCGTCGAAGACGGCGGGAAAGAAGCTGGACAGATGAGTCGTAGTGGCAGTCAGCACCTTGCGGTCGGCGTCCCACGTGGAGGGCAGAACTTCGCTCACCGATGATCCGTCGGGTACGGCGACGATTACTGGAATCGCTGATTCGCTGTCGGTAAACGTCGTCGAGGACGACGACAGATCGAAAGCGAGTGTCATCGGTTTCGCCGGCTGCTCACCGTTGCCGAGCGTGATGCTGGCGCCGGATGCTAAGCCGGAGACGTACTTCGGAGCCCCGCTGGCGGGAATCGGGTCGGCATCGGCGACCTCTACCGACGTGCCTGCGACCGCAACTCCCGCGGGCGCGGTAATGGTGATGGCGCTGTCGGTGAGATTGACGCGGGTGCTCAAACCGGCGGCGTCGACAGCAGTGCTCGGCGTCACCTCGGGGCTCGAGGTGGGAGCTGCATCCGAGGAGCAGGACGCGGTTACTATCGTGACGACGAGAGCTACAGCTACTGCGATCGGACGCTGGGCACTGCGCACTGCGGACCTCCCGGGTCTCTCGAACTCGGCGACCGGGATCGGTCGTGCACCGATTATCGTTGCTCACGAACCGGTCCGATGTCCGCCATTCGAATTAACCTGTAGTGAGCACGGTGCAGATCGGCCGCAGTTCGAGCGTCCACGATGATTTCAGACGGTGTGGGGTGGCATCATCGACGACGTGAACCAGGGTGGGAAACGCAACACAGGACTCATCGTCGCGGCTGTCGCGCTGTCGATTGTGTTACTTGCCGGGATCGGCTACGGGGTACTGCGTTATACCGGTGACGGAACGAGTGGTAGTCCCTCGGCGGTCGAGGCATCGCCGAAGCCATCTACTCGCGTCAATTCCGCACCGTCGCCGAAGACGACAGACCCCGCGCCTGCGGCGCCCACGCTGGCTGCACCGGCTCCGATCGTTCCACCACAGCCGGTTCGTGGTGACCTAGGGCTTTGGGTGCCCATGACAGCGCCGGCATGTGATGGAACCGGCATCGTGGTAATTCACTCCGCTGTCGATCCGCAACGGTATGTAGAAGAGATTTCCGCAGCACTGTCCGCCAATCCTGGTTCGCAGTACCTGCGGACCGACGCCGCGTGCCCATCCCTACGTCAGCAGACCGATGGCGGGAATGCGATCTATGCGGTGTATCGCCCGGCAGGCAGAACACCGCAGGCCATTTGCGAAGGGGTTGCGGGCAGCCCAGCCGGGTCGTACGGCAAGTGGCTGGATCAAACGACGGACCCGTCGTTCATCGTCGGCTGTTAGATCGCGTCTCAGGCCGAAAGATCTACGCTCCGAGCAGTGTCGGTCGTTCGACCGATAGTGTCACAGCGCGGGCCGTGGCAACCTTCCTGCTGTGCTCTCGTCGAAAAGCGCATCCGGTGAGAGTGGGGAGTTCGATGAACGCGTTCGACCAGTACGGTCATGGCCCGGGGCCGTCCCCGTTCAACGGCCCGATTGGACCGCACAACATTACTCCGCCGCCCGGCCGGCCCATCCCCCCGCCGCCGCTGCCGAACCCACGGTTGAGTCATCACCCCTCCATGTCATCTCACCCTCCTTTTCCGTCGCCATCGCATATCCCGCGTCCTCCGGCGCCCGGTGGTGGTCGAAATACAGGGATGATCGTGGCGGTCATCGCGGTGGTGGTGCTTGTCCTGGGTGCGCTGGGCGCGGGCGGATGGTACCTCTTTCAGCAGCGCGCGGTGGACGAGACTGCTCAACAATCGACCGTGTCCACGACGGTGCGTTCGCCCTCCGCGCAAGCGAGTTCCGCGTCGACGACTACGCCTCGCGCCGCACCTCCTGTCGTCTCAATACCTCCCGGTGCTCGAACATGTCCAGCGGAGTTCGGTCCGACGGGTGAGTACGTCTCGTCTGCGGCTGGGACGACGATCACCTCGTGTCCGTTCGCCGAGGCGGTGCGCGTGGCCTATGCGGGCGCTGGGCAAGCCGGTGCCGCACGAACCGTGACCGCTACGAGTTCGGTCACCGGCCGGTCGTACCCGATGAGCTGCACGCCGGTGGGGGGTCTCGTGACGTGTACCGGTGGTGACAACGCGGTCGTTTATGTCTACTAGAAGATGGGCGATGTCCGTGAAGGCGCCCGCCTTGGTTGGCGCGGCACTACTCGTGCTCGTCAGCGGATGCACCTCACCGTCGATCTCGTTGGACGGCAGAGCCGTTGCGCAGCAGGAGTCGAACTCGATCGAGGCACCGCCGCCGACGGTCGCACCGACGGAGTTCGCCGCCCCGGTGCCGCTGCCGCCGAACGGGGCGATGGTGTTGCGCGCGGAGTTCGACCGCGTCGCGTCCACGTACTCCGGCCGACTCGGCCTGGCATACATCCCAGTCGGCGGCGGGCAGGTCCAGGTATTGGGGGACTGGTCGACCGGAGTCGCCTGGTCCACCATCAAGGTTCCACTCGCGGTTGCAGCTCTGCGTGCATCGGCGTCGAACGGGTTGTCCTCGGCAACGTCTGCGATCGTGAACTCCGATAACGCCGCTGCAGAGAACTTGTGGGCGAGTCTGGGCGACGCGACGTCTGCAGCGTCGGCCGTCGAGCAGGTCCTGACCGACGGCGGTGATGCCGCCACCGACGTTCAGGACACCCGAATCCGAGACGGGTACACACCTTTCGGTCAAACGGACTGGTCACTCGTCCAACAGGCGCAGTTTTCTTCGGAACTCCAATGCGTGGACACCGGGCCCACCGTTGTCGAGCTCATGCATCGAGTGTCGTCGGATCAATCGTGGGGCCTCGGTCGACTGCCCGGGTCTGCGTTCAAAGGCGGCTGGGGGCCGAGTGACGATGGGAGTTACCTGGTTCGGCAGCTGGGAATCCTCGAAGTTGCCGGCGGCTACACCGCAGTGGCAATCGCGGCCGAATCTGCGTCGGGTTCGTTCTACGACGGCATCACGATGCTCGACGCCCTCGCCGAGATGCTCGGTGCTCACTCGGACCTCCTACCTTTCGGGAGGTGTGCGTGACAGGCGATCCCCGGGATGCGCAGGGAAGGCCGTGGAAACTTATCGCCACCGTTGTCGCTGCGGCGATCGTGCAAACAGCACTACTCGCAGCTCTGTTCTTCGGCTACACCAACTTGCAGGCCGAGGACGAACCCGACGTGATCGAAGACTGGGCAACCCAGGCGGACGGAGTGGTGGCGGCCATAGAATCGATCGCCGAAGATCCGTCGGCGATGGTCGCGGACCAAGTGCGCGCCGATCTGCTGGAGGATCCGTCGTCGTTGTCCAACTCGGCGACCTACGACGCCCGACGCGACAGCTGGGTGTCCGACGGTATCGGAGGGGGTGTGATCGAGGTGACGGTTACTGAAAGCGACGGCACGAGTGCGGATTACCTGGCTGTCATGGTAAAGGAGGACGACGCGTGGAAAGTCCTGTCCACGGTCGCTATTCGATGAGGCGATTCCGGAGGCTCGCGTCTTTGTCGGTCTGCCTCTTCATGATGTCGGTGCTGATGACACCGTCGCTGTCTGCGCAGGAGTTCGACAGTCAGCCGCAGTGGGACTGCGCCGGGGTGGAAACTGCGGATGTCCTCAACACCGACACTCACCGCAATGGACAGCCGATTGTGCAGTCGCGCGATGGACGGGGCAGATGGGTTCCTGTTCTATTCGTGCACGGCTGGACAAGTCGCGCTGCCCATGACAACGCCCGTGAGGGTGCATTCTCGGACTACGTCGACCTCACGTCGAACCGCGTCGGAGTAGCAGAGGGCGATCGCTCGTTGATCGGTCAGTTGCAGACCATTCCAGGAGTCGCGTCTTTCACGTTCGACTACCACGACAAGTCCGGAAGGTGGGTCGATGACGAAGGAATCGGGCCCGCACTGGGGCGTGCCATCGACTGCCTGTACGAGGAATCGGGCGACGAGGAAGTCATCGTCGTTGCCCATTCCATGGGTGGGCTCGCGACACGCTACGCGCTCGGGCTCGACGCATCGCGCGCTTCTCGGGTAAGCACAGTAGTCACCTACGGCACTCCCAATACAGGGTCGGTGGCAGCCCTCGTAGCGGCTGTCGGCGTGGACGCCGGAACCAAAGCCCTCTCTCGGGCAGGCGCAGTAGGTGCGGCAACAGCAACGGTGCTGCGCATCATTCTGGCCTCGTGCGCCGATAGCAGCACTATTTCGATGAAGGACGCCGGTGGCATTTGCGCGACGCCGTTCGGCGCGTTCGCCGGTGAAGCAGGGAAAGCGCTGCGGGTGGGTTCGAGAGAGCTCGATCGCCTGGCGCAGTGGCCGGACGGTGTCGAGGTCCATGCCCTGGCAGGTGATGCTCGTTTCGATATCACCGAACGGTCCTGGTTCGGTGTAAGGGTCGAGCCGGTGCGAGGCGAGCCCGGCGACCTCATCGTCACGAAGGATTCGGCTACCGCTGGGTCGACCGAATCATCACGCGTGCAGTGCGATTACCAACTGAACGTGAAACAAGGTGCGCAAGATTCCATCGGCCTGATGGCCGAGGTGGTCCCACTCAACGAAGTGCCGGACGGACCCTGGGCTTCGGTTCACGGTGCGTGCTTTCACAACAACCTGATGCGCGCGCTGGAACTGTCGGTCATAGCCACGAGTGTTGTCAACGACGACATCGCCGCGCGAATCCAAGACCTCGCGCCGACCGATGTGGTCGAAGAAGTGGCGGTCGAGTCGAATGGACAGCCTGCGGACGGGTACCGGATCGTCGGCGACTCGGGTGAAGTCGACTGTTACGACGCCTCGCTGGCAGCCATCGACGACGGTATTCATCGATGCTCGCCGACCGCGTCCGGCGCGGATATCTGCTACGAGGCAGGTGGGCGCGACCTATTATGCGCGGAGTCTCCCTGGGGCAAGGAGTTGCGGCGCGCGCAGGCGGCAGAACCCTTGAGCAGGGTTGCGCCGTTGCCGGATCGGCGGCCGTGGGGCTTGGAACTGGCGGACGGCACACAATGCCGAATTCGGAACGGCGGGAGCTGGCCGGGGAGAGACGACGATCTGGTGGGTGCCTACGCGTGCGATGGCGAAACCTTCGTTCTCAGCGACGGCGAATCGCCGATAGTCGACTCGTCACAGGCGGTGTGGACCGTGCGCATGGGTGGACTGGGCGACATCGACGAATGGTTCCCCGAGCCGACACCGACCGCTATCACGCGAGCATGGTTCGCGGCGACCGGCAGCGGTTCTTGAGCAGTCATGCGGCGTGTCGACTGTCCGGCTAACAGGCTCTGGTCTACAAGATTCGCTACCTGAGAAAGCATCGCTACGTGTTCCGTATCGGGGCCGTGGTGCTTCAGTTCGCTTCAGTCCGTGGTGATTTCAGCCTGACGTCTGGACAGGTGCTGAGGTCGAATGCATGGAGCACAAGGTCCAGTTCTTGGTCTTTGCCAGGGTTGAGCGTCCTGATCAACCCACCAGGCTTGCTGCCAGTCTCGACAGCTTCGCTTCGATGACCGTGAGGCCGTTTGGGTTCAGATCGAGTGCCGTTGTCAGTCCGTCGAGGGCATTGATGAAGATCGGTACCAATGGCGCGTACTTGGTCCGCAGTTTCGCACGCTTGGCGTCGTCCTGCAGATACTGCACGCTGCCGGCGTTGTCGATTAAGTCGGCGTATTTGACGAGGAAGACCTTGGGGTCGGTGATGACGTCCGCAACGTGCTGGGCATAGGCGGCGTTCTTCTCTGCCTTCGTCAAGGGGATCGAGCTCGGTGGGTTGGTCACTGCTGCAACGAGTCTCGCGGTCTCTTGGCCGAAATGTTTCTCGATCAACAGGAGTGCGTTCTCGGCTGGCAGGCCCTGAGCTGCGCCGAGGACCTTCACGATGTTCTCGGGCTGGTCTTCGACGGTGTCGTGTAGTGCGGTGGCGGCGAGTACGTCGGTGTCGGCGCAGCCGAGCCGGACCAGACGCAGGACGTTCCTGAGCGGATGGACGATGTACGGATCCACCGGGTAGGTGGCGCGGCCGATGCGGGTCTGCGACAGGTGGACGGCAGTGGCAATTTCTATTGCGTAGCGGAGTGTGCCGATGTCGACCCGATCCTGATCGACTTCGTGGTCGATCGCGAAAACGAGTGCGGCGGAATCCATTTGCTTGAGTTTCGTAGTTCTGAAGGTGGCGGTAAGCGGGCTGTCGGTCATAGGTGTCTCCAGTTCGGTAGTAAGGATCAGGAGGAGCGGGGGAGTTCATCGGCGGTGCGATAGGAGCATCCGAGCGCATCGGCTGTGTCGAAGCCTGCCTTGTCTCGAAACCACGAGGCGCAGGTCTGGGCGACCAGTCGGATATCGCGGGTGAACAGGTATCCGTCAGTGCAGTCGTCGAAGTATCCGTCGTAGTGCCAGGTATCGAGGGCGAGACCGTCGGACGAGTAGTCCGCGAACGACAGTCGTTCGAGCACTTGTTTCGACAGCCTGAGCATCAGGACACCGTCGCTGAGGAAGACGACCTGGGCGCAGACGACGGGGCTGTCGTCGGACTCGTCATAGTCCTGCGGGCCGAGTTCGATCAGAAAGCCCAAGGGCTGGTCGTACATGGACTCGGCCAGCCATTCCATCATCGCGTCCCATGGATCGACGTCGAGCCGTGTGCCGTCTACGACGAATGCGTCGAGGTTCGAGCCCTGCGGGATGGGCGCTTCCCAGGCATCGAGGATGTCGCCGTCGCAGACGGAGTTCAGGTTTCCGTCATCGTCGCGCCAGACGGCCCCGAAGCCGAAGTCGCTGGTGTCTGTGATTCCGTCGACGGACGTGTGGATGATGCTCCACCCTTCGAGCCGGACCCGGAGATCGGTGACGACGACGGTCCGATCACCGTCGTCGGTCACGTAGCGCCACTCGGGGAGCCGCGGCTGAGCTGCATCGATTTCGATAACGTCGTCGTACAGAGCGACCTCGGCCCGGTAGATGTCGGCACGCACGGACCGGACTCGGGTGATCGTGCGGTCTCGATCGAGGGTGATCGACGGTTTGGCGATCGAGAGTCCGGCCGTAACTGGCGATTCTCGTGTTTCGAGGATGACCTGGGGCCGCCCGGCCGCAGAGCGACTCAGCCGCACGTTGCGAGGATCGTTGAGTACCTTCGTCAGTCGGTCGTCGCGGAGGTGGCGCGTGGTGACGTTCTCGGGTTCGACCTCGATGATCACTGTCGAGCAGCGGCGGGGGTCTGCGTCGTGCGACCATGCCGGCAGATCGCCGAGTCCGTCCAGCTCGTGGTCGAAGAACGGCTCGTCCAGCCACAAATCGGATCGGCAGACTTCGACGCCGGCAACCGGCCATGCGCGGTCGACGAGCTTGGAAATGTGGAAAGCCTGGAGTCCTGCCTTCACCCAGTCGGTGTGGGGGAGTCGAAGTAGACTAGTGCGTTCCCGAGAGGGGACTCGTTCACGTGTGCGTTGTCGCGGCGGACGCTATTGCTTAGATCTTCGCGTCGATGCGGTGTCAGCTGTGTCAACGGGAGGTCGACCTCGACGATGATCGTGAATGCGAGTGGTTCGGTCGGTCGGCGGGCAGGGTTGGGTGATTCCATAGTGCTCATTTCTGTCGAGCTGAAGGTGAGTGCCGAGATAGCCGGCGAGGGCGGTTCCTGAATGAGGAATGCCTGCAACACCTTTATACCGCCAGGCACCGACAGATTTCTCAATGCAAACGCGGCAGCCCGTCGTTCCCGGAACCGAAGCAACCTGAGGGGCTTCTGTTCCGCGTGCGTGAGCGTGGGCCTTTACGGCGGCCCGAGGATCGGTCTGATGAGTGAGTTGCCCTTCTCATCGAGCCCGTCGGAGGGCTCCAGATCGCTGAGTGCAGCGCCTCCCCACGGCATAGCGAGGTCCTCGTTCATGTTCACTGACTGAACCAGGTAACCGTCGCCAGCTGCTTCGAGGATCGTAACCAGGTCGCCGCGCTGTATGCCCAGCGGAACGAGGTTGTCGGTCACCACGCGAGCCAATTCGTAGTCGGCGAACCTTCCGTGCTCCATCCAGTAAACCCATCCCGCGAGTGGCGTTGGCAATGTGATCGTTGGTCCTTCGGCAGTATGCACCCGGTTGCGGTCACGTTGTTCCTGTTCGCTGGGCCTCCAGCTCGATGGGGAGTTGCCGGGAACCGATTTCGCTTCCATTGCGTCTAACCTGTTGATCGACGTGATCGAGGGGGAGCGGATGCGTAAGGGGACGGCGACGCTGGTGGCTGCTGCGACGCTTCTCGCAGGCTGCGGGGATGGGGTCGAGGGGAGTCCCGTGGCCGCCGAGCGCTGGGATCCGTGCAGCATCACGCGGGAGGCCGTCGCTTCGACAGGGTTGGATCCAAGTCGACGAGCTGAAGGATGGGGGAATGGCATCGATGTTCCGGAGTGGGGTCGATGTGTTTTCCAGGCTCCCGGGGGTTCGAGCTCGCCCTATGCTCTGGACGTTGTGTCGTCTGCCGAGCACACCATCGACGAGTCACGGGCCAATCCGTCTCACCGCGAAGGCCGAGACATCGAGATCCGCGGACGCGAGGGCTATATGTTCGTGACAGAGTTCGGCGCGGCGATCAGGGACTGTCAAATTGCGCTGGAGGTCGCTGGCGGTGTCGTCGTCTTTACCGCCCTGTATCGAATAGACGATGGCGTCGATGCATGCGATGTGGTTCGCACACACGTGTCCGATCTGGAAATATTCGTTCCGGCTGCACCGAAGTAGGAGATGATTATGGGGAATCCCGAGCGGCCGCTTACGTACTGGCAGGCACTTGCGGTGGCTGCTGACAACGGTGACCTGTATCTTAACTCTGCGACGGCGCAACAGTGTTCGTCAGCTTGCGATGCCTACATCGAGAAACTGCTGGTTCATCAGGACACGGCTAGAAGGCTTGCCGACATCACCGGCTACGGCGGTTTCGACATGGGCCGCCAGATTCGAACTATTTTCGCTGAAAAGGCCGTTGGCGGTCAGAACAACATGGTCGATGTGCTGCAGAGCCATATCGATGTAGTCGAAGAGATGAAGGTCGTATTCGGCAAATTTTTCGCCGCCACCATCGGAACCGATGAGGCCAATGCGGCGGGTCTTCAGGTGGATCCGCCGAGGTGACGGGACCGCTGCGTGCATTGATCTCGCGGTCTGTCACTGCCGTCGACGTCGGCTGCACTCTCGTCCTGCGAACTTCGGGTGGTTACGAAATCCTTGTGGAGTCAACTCTCTCCGCGAGTGGTTCGGAGACAGATGAACTCGAGGGATCTCGTTATGAACACGCGTCCAACCCACTGCACTTCGTGGGCCGAGTGATCGAGCAGGCACGGGTATCGGATGATGGTGCATTGAGGTTGATGTTCGATGACAGAACGACCCTGGTGGCGCCGGCGGATCCTGACTACGAAGCCTGGACCATTTCAGGTCCAGGCGGTGCCATGGTCGTGAGTATGCCTGGCGGTGGACTCGCAATCTGGGACTGACATGCATGCCCACGTGGTCAACTCCACGACCCCTGCACCCAGTATGCCCGTCGAGGATCGGACACTTTGATTCTTGCTCGGGGGAATTGGCTTCGACCTCGACTGACGAACCCAAGACGGTTCGTTACGTCGGAACGTCGAGCGGGCTGGCGGGCCTCGTCGCCGATATCGAAGCCGCGTCCGTTGCGGATGCTGTACTGATCATCCCGGTTGTTTCTTCGCGTCGTCAGGCCGTTTGCAACCGCATCTCAGCAGAGGTGGTTCCGCTGCTGAGGCGCATGGCGTAGAAGGCCGAAGTCGGGAATCCGTTCAAGAATGGCCATGATCCATACCAAACGATATTCGCTTAGGGTTTGGTATGATTGATTGATGGCCAACGATTCGAACAGTGGCCTGGCCGCCGTCGAGTACGAAGATCGGCCATGGCAATCGTCGTCTGCTGCTGCATCCAGGACGCAGCGCAAGCTGCATGCAGGTGACTACCGGGCTGCAGTGCCTCCGCGGATCGCCGATCTGGAGCTCCGACTCACCGATGAAGTCGCGGCCGAATCCGAGGACGCGCTGCGTGAAATCGTCCGATTCGACGAGTACGCATCGCAACGTCTCGGCTCGTCGACCGAGTTGGCGCCGATGAGTTCGATCTTGCTCAGATCCGAGAGTGCGGCCTCGTCGCAGATCGAGAACCTCACGGTCGGCGCGCGGTCCCTCGCGCTGGCCGAGCTGGGTTCACCCACCAGTCGGAACGCATCGATTATCAGCGGCAACGTGCGTGCGATGGAGGCCGCACTGGCAGCGAGTTCGACGGTGTCAGCCGAATCCGTGCTCGCCATGCACAGGGCACTGATGGAGCCGGCGGGCGATCCCGACGCCGGGCAATGGCGAACCCAGCAGGTCTGGATCGGTGGTTCGAATTTCGGACCCCACCACGCCGCATTCGTTCCGCCGCATCACGATCGACTCGAGGCCTGTTTGGACGACCTCTTCGTGTTCGCGTCGAGAGCTGATCTGCCCGTCCTTCCTCAGGTGGCCGTCGCGCACGCGCAGTTCGAGACCATCCACCCGTTCGCCGATGGCAACGGGCGCACCGGCAGGTCGTTGGTACATACAATGCTTCGTCGGGCAGACGTGGTCGAACGCGTCACAGTCCCGCTGTCCGCGGGTCTGCTGGCCGACACTGCGTCGTACTTTGCGAGTCTCGACGAATATCGACAGGGCGATGTCGAACCGATCGTTCGCCGGCTGAATGCCGCGGCGTTCGCCGCTGTATCCAACGGAAGGATGCTGGTCGACGAACTCGCCGATGTGCGAGACCGGTTCGGCGCCAGCGTCGTTGCACGTCGCGAATCGGTTGTGTGGAGCCTCCTCGACGCTCTCATTGCACAGCCGGTAATCGACAACCCCTTCGTGCAGAGGACATTCGGTGTCAGCGACATGGCTGCTCAGCGAGCTATCGATCGACTCGTCGGCGCGGAAGTTCTCCATCAGACCTCGAAGGGGCGACGAAACCGCGTCTGGCAAGCGGACGAGATCCTCGATGCACTCGACCGTTTCGCCGAGCGCACGCGTCGGGGGCGGTGATGAACTGCGCTGCAATCCTACGCGGCCAAGGAGATGCCCACTAACGCGCGGTCACCAATCCCCGGGCCAGGACACCGCTCTGGGCGTCCACGACCAGAACCTCGCTACCCGAGTCGGTTTCACGCCCGACCAATCGAACCTCTGCGTCCACGAAGACCGGTGCCTGCATCTGGAGCGAGAACCTCTCGACCTTGATCCCCGGCTGCGATCGAACAGCGTAGTCGAGCAACAACATCCGCACCAAAGGTCCGTGGACCAGGAGGTCCTGCAGACCCTCGACACCGCGAGCCCAGTCCCGGTCGTAGTGCACGAGATGTGTGTTGAACGTCAGTGCCGAGAACCGGAACAGCTGGCGAGAATCGAGCGTCAAAGACTCCGTCCACGCCCACTCCGCATCGGGTGCTGGTGCCGGCGGCTTTGCGACAGCACCGGGCTTCGCAGCCTCGAGGAACACGTCGTGCCAGACGCTCGAGATCGCAAGCTCACCGGCGACGAGGTAGTTTCTCTCGATGTCGGCGAACACCAGACGCCCGCCTCGCCCTTCCTTCTCGACGACTGCGCCTGCCTGAACTCGCTGCTCGACGACGTCGTCGTACGCCAGGGGTCGATGAAAGACAGTGTCTTCACCGGCGTACATCCGTCGCGGCAGGTCGATGACAGGTAGGACGCCGTCGTCGGCGGGGGAGCCATCGGGGCGGAGATCGGCCAGAGCGGCGTCGAACGGAAAGTAGATTCCCTCCCAGCCGGGAGGGAGCTCACCCGTCGACTTCGGTTCTGCGGCGAGAGGCGCGAAGGTGCCGCGATAGGCGGCCGCGGGCGCGATTCGCAGGGACTCGGTTCGGACCACCGCCATCAGACGACCCCACCCGCACGCAGCTCGGAGATCTTCTCGTCCGAGTACCCCGCCATACCCGCGAGGACCTGATCGGTGTGCTCACCGAGCGAATTGGCCCGACGGGCCGGGTCGGCAGGCGTCGCGCCGAGTTTGATGGGCTGCCCGAACATGCGCAGCGTCCCGAATTTGCCGTAATCCGCCTCGACGATCATGTCCCGCTCGGCGGTGCCCGGATCCTCCACCACCTCGCCGATGTTCTTGATCGCGGTCAGCGGAATGACGGCACCGGCAAGATCCTCCAGTTCGGAGCGCTTGCGCCCGTCGAACCAGCTGATGATCAACGGCTTGACGCGACGCTCGTAGACCTCGGGGTCGAAACGTTTGCGCATGGTGTCGATCTCGGGATCCGTCGCGGCCTCCGGCGTGCCGAACAGCTCGCAACTCGCGTTCCAGAGGCGGTCGGTGTAACCGCCGAAGAACACCTGGCCATCGGCGCAGGGGAACAGCTCGTACGGACGCACCCACGCATGCTTGTTGCCCGACGGCACGGCGGTCTTGCCGTCCACGGTGTAATCGACGACGGCAGTTTCCGTCATCGCGAAGATGCTGTCCACCTGTGCGACGTCGACGAGCTGGCCCTGGCCTGTGCGCTCGGCGTGCCGAAGTGCGGTGAGTGCACCGATCACGCCGAACATGGTGGCGGAGAGATCACCGATCGTGACCCCGACGCGCACCGGTTCCTCGCCGAGCTGACCGTTCATCGACCACATACCGCCCGCGGCTTGTGCGGTGTTGTCGAACGCAGGATAGGAACTGCGCGTACCGGTTTGGCCGTAACCGGAGATCGCCAGGTAGACCAGCCGCGGGTTGATCTCGGCCAGAGTGTCGTAGTCGATGCCCAGCTTCTTGGTGGTACCCGGCCGGAAGTTCTCGATCAGCACGTCGGCCTGCGCGACCAGGTCCTTCAGAACCGCCTTGCCCTCGTCAGCGCCGAGATTCAGCGTCAAGCCCAGCTTGCCGCGGTTGTACTGGGCGTAGTACGCAGAGAATTCGTCGTCCTCGGTCTTCATGTAGGGCGGGAACCCGCGGGCCACGTCGGGACCCGTCGGATTCTCGATCTTGACGACCGTCGCACCGAAGTCTGCGAACATCTGCGCTGCGTAGGCACCGGCGAGAACGTGCGAGAGATCGAGCACCACCACGCCGGACAGTGATCCTGCGTTGCCTACCTGAGGGAAAGTCATAGAACTACTCTTTCTATATCAGTACTACAGATCAAGCGACGGGCTCGACGTCGGCCACCATGATGGGATCCAGTGTGTCGTCCTGCACCTTCGACGGCAAAGTTTCGGGGAGGAAGGCGATTCCGACGAGACCGATGATGCTCAGGCCCATCAGGTAGGCGGCCACGAGCCAGGGGCTTCCGCTCGACGCAGCGACGAGTGCGGTGGCGACGAGAGGCGCCGTTCCGCCGACTGCAGCCGCGGGGATCTCACGGGAGATGGCGATGCCACTCCACCGGGCGTTCGTCGGAAAGATCTCGGCGAGCAGTGCAGCGGAAACACCGATGGTGGCGCCCTGAATGACGGCGAGGCCGAGGACCAAGCCGACACCGACGAGCAGGATGTTCTCGGTGCCGTACAGCCAGAAGAGCGGGAACGCGAGCACGATGCCGAACACTGCCGCACCGAGAAGCACCGGCTTGCGGCCGATGCGGTCGGCGAGCTTACCGAAGTACAGGGTCGTCGGGATGGTGAGGAGCTCGGCGATGATCAGCGCGACCAGAGCCGCTGTGGGATCGACGGTCAGTGTGCCGGTGACGTAGGAGACCGAGAAGGTCTGCACGATGTAGACCCACGGCAAGGTGAACGTGAACAGCGCCATACCGCAGATGAGGATGCGCCAGTGATTTTTCACGGCACCGGAGAGCGGCGAGTTCTGCACTGCGCCGTCCTTGGCGGCTTCCTCGAATGCGGCTGTCTCGCTGACCCGCAGCCGGAAGTACAGTGCGAACGCGACGATCACTGCGCTCGCGACGAACGGAATGCGCCAGCCCCAGGCGAGGAATTGCTCGTCCGGCAGCAACGTCAGTAGTGCGAACGTGGTGGTAGCCAGAGCCATTCCGAGATAGACCGACGCACCCGGGAAGCCCGCAGTGTAGGCGCGGCGCTGAGGATCGGAGGATTCGCTGGCCATCGTCATGGCACCGGCGAACTCCGCACCGGCTCCCGCACCCTGGAAGATGCGGAGGACGATCAGCAGAATCGGTGCCCAGATGCCGATCGAATCGGCGGTGGGTAGCAGACCGATGAACGTCGTCGCGATACCCATCATCATCAGTGTGACCAGCAATGTCATCTTGCGTCCGACGCGATCGCCGTAGTGCGCGAAGATCAGACCACCGATGGGCCGAGCTCCGAACCCGACCGCGAACGCCGCGAAGGCACCGAGCATTCCGGCGAAACTGCCCGCGCCGGGGAAGAACAGCGGTGCGAACACCAGAGCCGATGCGAGGCCGTAAAGAGTGAAGTCGTACCACTCGATGATGGTGCCGACCGAGCTGCCGATGACGGCGTGACGACGTTCCTTCTTGGTCTTGGTGTCGACCTCGGGGAGGTTCGGTGTGTTGGACATGTTGCTTCCTTCGGGGGCTGAGATCAGCGGGTGGGGGAGAGTGCGTGATCGGCGCGCGCTGCGGACAACGCTCGCACGACGGAAGAGTCACTGGGCCGCCCCATCGCGGAGGCAAGCCAGTCGGAAACTTCGGCAAGTGCATGTAGATCGATGCCGGTCTCGATGCCGAGGCCGTCGAGCATCCAGAGCAGGTCCTCGGTGGCGAGGTTGCCGGTAGCGCCCTTGGCGTAGGGGCACCGGCCGAGGCCCCCGGCCGACGAGTCGAACTCGGTGACACCGGCCGTCAGCGACGCGTAGACGTTGGCGAGGGCTTGACCGTAGGTGTCGTGCAGATGCATCGCCACTCGGTCCACGGAGATACCCCGTGCAAGAACAGCATTCAGGACTGCATGGACGTGACCGGGTGTCGCGACACCGATGGTGTCACCGAGTGACAGCGTCCCGACGCCCATCTGAATCAGGCGTTCCGCGATATCGGCGACGCGTTCGACGGCGACGGCGCCTTCCCACGGATCACCGAAACACATCGAGATGTAACCGCGCGTCGCGGCACCACCTGCAGTAGCACCCTCGACGACGGTGGCGGCCGACGACAAGGCGTCGGCGACGGTTGTTCCGAGGTTCTTGGCCGCGAAAGTTTCGGTGGCGCTGACGAAGACGGCGATTTCGGTGGCACCGGCGGACAGAGCGCGATCGAGGCCGCGTGCGTTGGGCGCCAGCACGATCTGCCGGATCGACGACGGTAATTCCAGACTCGCCATCAATTCCTCGGCGTCGGCGAGTTGCGGCACCCAGCGCGGGGAGACGAAGCTCGTCAGCTCGAGGTTTGTGATGCCCGCGGCGACGAGTCGACGACAGAATTCGGCCTTCGTTGCCGTCGGGACCATCGTCGTCTCGGCTTGGAGACCGTCACGTGGGCCGACTTCGTAGACGCGGACCGAGTTCGGCAGTGCCGGGTCGCGGTGCACGTCGGGACGGGGGAGGCTCATACCAAGCTGCCGTTTCGGAGCTCGCCCAGCACCTTCTCGGCGTGCTCGACGCGGATCGAGCGGTCCCCGATGAGCCGCTGGACGACGTCGTCCAGCTCGGCGGCCGTCGCTCCCGCGGTGACGGCAATGGTGCGGGCGTGAAGCCGCATGTGGCCCTGCTGGATTCCCTCGGCCGACAATGCGCGGCACGCGCCGAGGTTCTGAGCCAGCCCTACCGCGACAATGACTTCGGCCAACTCGGTCGCGGACGTGACGCCCAGGATCTCGATCGAGGTCCTGGCCACCGGATGCGCTTTCGTCGCGCCGCCGACGAGGCCGACCGCCATGGGAACCTCCAGCGTTCCGGACAGGTGCCCGTCGGCTGTCTTCTCGAAGTGGGACAGCGCGGTGTAGCGGCCGTCGGCACCGACCGCATGGGAGTGGCAGCCCGCCTCGACGGCGCGGGTGTCGTTGCCCGTCGCGAGTACGACGGCGCTGATGCCGTTCATGATGCCTTTGTTGTGTGTTGCTGCTCGGTAGGGATCCGCCTCGGCGAAGGCCGACGCATGAACGATATTGTCCACGACCTCCTCGCCGCCCAGTAGGTCGCGGTCGAAGACTGCGCGAGCCCGCACGATGCGCTGGTCGGCCTTGTTGGTCAGGATGCGCAGCAGTGGCCTACCGCCCGCAATGGTGGCCACGCGTGGTGCAATTGCCTCGGCCATCGTGTTGACGGCGTTGGCGCCCATGGCATCTCGAACGTCGACGACGATGTGCACGACGACGTGCACTCCGGTACGGGTGGGCAGGACACGGACGGTGAGATCGCGAGCACCACCACCGAACTTCACCAGCGTCGGATCCTGAGCGTTGGACAGTTCGAGGATCTCCTCGCGCGCTTCGAGGATGCGCAGACGAGCTGCCTCGGGGTCCTGCACGTCGAGCAACTGAATCTGCGCCTGCATGACCGGCCCGGTGTGGGAGACGAAGAATCCACCGTGCGGACGGGTCATGCGGGAGGCATTGCTGGCGGCCGCGACGACGGATGGCTCCTCGGTGGCCATCGGAACGAGGTATTCACTGTCGTTCACCATGACGTTCGTAGCGATGCCGACGGGGATGCCGAGGACGCCGACGACGTTCTCGACCATGTGATCGGCCTGCTCGACGGACAGGCCCGCCGCAGGATCCAGCGGTTCGAGCGCGGTCTCCGGCAGGTCGGTGCGCTCGGCGACGACGCGGCGACGCTCCAGCGGCGACAAGTCCTTGAAACCTGGAATTCGGCTGCTGACGGGCACTTCATCCTCCACGCGTTCGTCTCTGATGTATCGAACTCGAACGCTACGGGGCATGGTGTGACGTGCGATATGTGTCATCGACCCATCGATCCGGAGCATCGGTGTGCTGATAGCACACAGCTATCGCGGACGCCCGGCTCTCAGCGCGTCCAACCGGACCGCAGTGGAAATACGGAACAGAGCTTCGTCGTCCCGCCAGCCGTCGCCCAACAGCAGACGGAGTCGCTCCAGCCTCTGCAGGATCGTGTTCGTGTGATAGCTCAACGCACGAGCGGTCTTGGTCGGACTCGACTCGTTGCGCACGAATGCGCGCAGCGTCGCGACGAGGTCCGTCCCGTGTTCGGCGTCGTAGGTGATCACCGACCCGATCGTGTGGTCGATGAACGAGTGCACGGCCTCCGGATCCGACCCGAACATCACCATGTAGGGGTGGAACGACTCGGTTGTGACGACACCGTCGTCGATGCCGAGTGCGTCGAGCAGTCGAGCAGTTCGGTGTGCGACGTCGAATCTGTCCGACAGTACATCGACCGACGGTGCGGGCGGGGGCACGATGACACGGACATCCGGCACACCGCCGCTGAGGAGGATGCGTCGCACCTCGGTCGCGCTGGCGATGCGGTCGGAACTGTGGATCACCGCGACCAGTACATCCGAGTACTCGCTGACCAATCCGTTCCGAAAGTGCTGGGCAACGAGTGACGTTGCGGTACTACGCGATCGAGACGTGGTGATGACGAGAACCGTGTCCAGGGTGGAGGAGTCGACGCCATGAGCGCGAGCACGACGGTCGAGATCGCGGCGACGTTCGGGCGACGGGTCCAGCACGTCGGCGATGATCTCGTGTCGAACACGTTGGTCGGCGTCGGCGACGGCGTTCTGCTGCAGGGTGAGCAAAGCCGCCACCTGGGCGGCGCGTTCGATGGTGCGGTCGTCGACAGGACCGAGTTCCAGCTCGCCCGGGCTGAGTAGGACCGCGCCGAAATACAACTCGCCGGCCGTGACCGCAGCGACGACCTGGATGTCCGACGACGGACTGTCGACGTAGGAGCAATGACCGGTCGCGCGGCTCTGTTCCACCGCCCGGTAGGCGGCGCTTCCCATGCTGACGATTGCCGAGATGTGCGCTGACTCCTCCGACGACGCCAAAATGCGCAGATCGGCATCGACGATGGTGACGTAGCGTCCCAGCGCCCGCGCCAATGTGGTTGCCACTTGGCCGAATCCGCCGCCGACCAGCACAGCCTGCACCAATTCCTGATGCACGGTGTTGGAACGGTCGCGCACGGCGACGTGCTCGGTCAACGTGTGAAGTGCAGTGCGGGCCTCCTCTTCCGACGCTCGAAGCTGCGCCAGCGTGTTCGCAGTCTGCAGCACGATCGACGCGTGGTCGGCCAGAGCGGACAGCATTGCGATCTGCTCCGGTGCAAAAACATGTTCCTGACGTGTAGCGGAGAACAACACGCCGAGAACACGGCCGTCGGAGAGCATCGGCACACCGAGGATCGACACGATGCCTTCGCCGTGAACGGCGTCGTCGATGTCGGTGTCGTGCGTACCCTCGTCGTACTCGCTGTAACGCTGAACCCATTGCGCGCTGCGCGAATCGGCGATCCGGCTGGCGAGCCCCATACCGGCCGGAACTCGAAGGCGTCGAAACTGAGGGGTGACGGATCCGATCGTCTTGCGAACGTGGAGGTCCCGAGTGCCCGAGTCGAACTCGGACAGGTACGTGACGTCGCTACCCATCATGTCGTGCGCACGCGAGACCAGGCGTTCGAGCAGTCCGTCGATGTCGCGCACTTCTGCCAAGTCGCGGGCGCTGGCGAACAGGGTGCCCAGCTCGTGCTCTCGCCGGCGAAGCCGACTGACCTCCTCTCGCATCGCACGGGAGCGCAGCAGTGCTGACGCCCGTGTTGCGGCATCGACACCGAGCTCGGCGAGGCGCGCGTCGAGCTCGGTGTCACCGATGTCGTCGGTCAGCGCTTCGACAACCTTCGCGGAGTTGTCGGCAGGTGTCATGGGTTCGAGACTAACCAGCTGCCGGTCCGTGGAATGCACCACGAGACCAGCGACGCTACCCCCTGGGGGTATATGTTGCTATCGTCGATGGCATGCAGTCAATCGGCTTCCGTGGACGAGGCGCGGCCTCGACGGGACTTCTGATTGCCCTGGTGGTGTTCGGGGTGCTGCTGATGCATTCTGTGACGCCAGTTATGTCGGCGGCGTCTGGAGCGATGGTCGGCGATCATCACTCGATGGTGGCGTCGGATGCCGTCGACGGCTCGGTTCCGGTCGCATTCGGCGAGCACGACTGCCCGTCGGCGCATCAGATGATGCACCCCTGCATGGGCACCACTGCGTCGTGGTCTGCGCTGACCGACCCGGTGACGAGCGGTGAGATCGACCTGTCGCCGATATCGACGGAGTGGCGCCACATACGCGTCGACTCGACTCAGGAGCGAGCTCCTCCGTGGACATTGTGGGAGTTGGACAAATCGGTGACCTTGCGAGTGTGACAGGGAGCCCGGTCGACTGGCGTCTACCGGCGAATCCGATTCCCTGTTCTACTCACTCTTGCAAGGAGTTTCACATGCACACCAAGATTGCCGCCTCGATCGCCGCTGCCACCATCGGCGCGTTCCTGCTGAGCGGCTGTAGTGACACCTCGACCGATTCGTCGATGGACGGGCAGTCGACGGAGACGATGTCGTCGAGTGCGTCGGCTGAGTTCAACGATGCCGACGTGATGTTCGCGCGGATGATGTACCCGCATCACGCACAGGCAGTCGAGATGGCAGAGATGGTGCAAGGCCGTAGCGACAACCCGGACGTGCAGGCGTTGGCGTCGGCGATCGCTGCCGCGCAACAACCCGAGATGGACCAGCTGACGAGCTGGCTGGCCGAGTGGGATCAGCCCGCACCCTCGGGGGACATGGGCACCATGGGCGGGATGGATCATGGCTCGGGCACGGGCATGATGACCCAGCAGGACATGGATACCTTGGCCGGCCTGACGGGTCCGGAGTTCGACCGGCAGTGGTCGACGATGATGATCGCTCACCACACCGGTGCGATCGAAATGGCGCAAGCCGAGATCGCGAACGGATCCAACCAGGATGCGCAGCAGATGGCCCGCACAATCGTCGAGACGCAGCAGCAGGAAATCGACACCATGCAGCAACTGCTGGGCTGATCTCGAATCCTGTCGAACGAAGGGCTGCATCCTCATTCATCTCGCGGGGGATGCAGCCCTCTCCGACCGCAGATCGCGGGGGTTGTTGTCCCGGCTCGAACTGCGAATGCATCGACCTGACTCACCACGCTCTGGGTATGAGTTGTTACGGTCATGTTTCGAAGTTCTCACAAGAGGAGGCGGGGCGTGTCGACGCGCGACCAGATCGAAGCGATTTACCAGCAGGTCCTGACGCGTAACGCCGGCGAGCCCGAGTTTCATCAGGCAGCGGCCGAGGTGTTCGAGTCGCTGCAAGTCGTCCTCGAACACCGACCCGAATACGCCGACGCCGCACTGATCGAGCGCCTGTGCGAACCGGAACGGCAGATCATCTTCAGGGTCCCGTGGGTCGACGATTCCGGGTCCGTACACGTCAACCGCGGATTCCGAGTGCAGTACAACAGCGCGCTCGGACCGTACAAGGGCGGCCTGCGCTTTCACCCCAGCGTCAACCTCGGCATCGTCAAGTTCCTGGGCTTCGAGCAGATCTTCAAGAACTCACTTACCGGACTTCCCATCGGCGGCGGGAAAGGCGGCGCGGATTTCGATCCGAAAGGCCGATCCGACGCCGAGGTCATGCGCTTCTGTCAGTCGTTCATGACCGAGCTGCATCGTCACATCGGCGAATACACCGACGTGCCCGCCGGAGACATCGGCGTCGGCGGACGCGAAATCGGCTACCTGTTCGGCCAATACAAACGACTCACCAACTCGTACGAGTCGGGAGTGCTCACCGGCAAGGGAACGTCCTGGGGAGGGTCTCAGGTGCGGCGTGAGGCGACGGGATACGGTGCCGCCTACTTCGTTGCCGACATGCTGGAAACCCTCGGGACCTCGCTCGACGGCAAAACCGTGGTGGTCTCCGGCTCGGGCAACGTCGCGATCTACGCGATCGAGAAAGTACATCAGCTGGGCGGCAAGGTCGTTGCATGCTCGGATTCGTCGGGATACGTCGTCGATCCGAATGGAATCGATCTCGAACTACTCAAGGATCTCAAGGAAGTTCGACGCGAACGCATCAGCGCCTATTGCGACACCGTGAAGGCTGCGACATTCACGGCGGACGGGTCGATTTGGGACGTGGCGTGCGATGTCGCAATCCCGTCGGCAACACAGAACGAGCTCGATGCAGACGCGGCAAAAGTGTTGATCAACAACCAGGTGCGCGTCGTGGCCGAGGGTGCGAACATGCCTACCACTCCGGACGCAGTGCAGTTGTTCCGTGACGCCGGAGTTGCCTTCGCTCCAGGAAAGGCCGCCAATGCAGGCGGAGTCGCGACATCAGCACTCGAGATGCAGCAGAACGCATCTCGCGACTCGTGGAGCTTCCACTACACCGACGAACGTCTCGCGGCGATCATGAATGGAATTCACGCGCGGACCATCGAAACAGCAGCGGAATACGGCAAGCCCGGCGACTACGTGCACGGCGCCAACATCGCCGGATTCATTAAGGTCGCCGACGCAATGGTCGCCCTGGGAGTTGTCTGAGACTCGAACTGGCCGGTGATCCGGTGCCCGACGTCGACGAGACATCGCCAGCACCCGCCGTCCGTAGTCCGGGCGGCGATGAATGCGAAGGTGCGACACTTGACATCGTTCGAGTGCATTGTTTCCCTGACCGGCGGTGCGCGGTCGAAGGCAGCGCGCGACGGTCGCACACCGACCTGGCTGCTCTCGACCCGTCGCGACGACCTCGTTCGGCACCGAGTTCTCCCGACAACGGACAGCCTGGCCGCACAAGTGCCGACCGAGCGAGCGCGGCGTTGGCTCGGGATTCTGGAAAGCACAGAAGTAATAGCCTTCGCGATCGGGTTTTCGACGATCGCCGGGTGCGCGTTCGGACCTTGAGCGCTACCACGCCGTTCGCAGTGTGCGACTGGCGATCCAAGTGCAGTGGATCGCAAAAATAGACTTCTGATCCGCATCGACGCCGAGTATCCTCGGACGCAGGTTCAAGAGTGACAGTCAGCGGTACCTGGCCGACTGTCCGGCAACCCCGTCTCCATCGACAGGGGTGCCCCAGGGGAAGAACCGGCTCGACCGACGGCCGTCGGCGAGCAAGTCGATGGAGGTACCGAACCTCCGGGACGAGGTGAGTCATGTCTGATCCATTCGGACTTGCTGAGGCACAGGCGAAGTGGAACCCGATCCCGCCGGAACGCAGACGACGGTGGTGCCGGACCCTGCTCGACTACCCGCCGATCTGGTACGGGACCTTCGCGATGATCGCGACAAGGCAACACATCCTCGACGGCGGCTACACCAACATCGTCGCGTGGATCGATCTCGCCAAAAGAGCGGAAGCCGTTGGCTTCACCCCGGAGACGTGGCTGATCTTCCGGCAGAGTCTTCAGCGTGAGTACCTGATCGAGGACTTCCCGTCCCACCCGGCGAAACGGCTCGGCAACGGCGGGATCGAGTCCCTCGTCGTCGACCCGGAAGACTTCGCCGACTGGCCATGGATGTACGAGGCCGGATATCGAGCATCCGAGTCGACCGTCAGATCCCTCGCACGACCGGCCGACCTGTAGGTCACCGCGCTGCGGTGAAGCGGAACCGTTTCGATGGTCATTGCGTCTAACCTGTTGATCGACGTGATCGAGGGGGTCGGGTGCGTACACGAATAGCGGCATCAATGGCTGTAGCGGCACTGCTTGCCGGATGCAGCGGGGGTGTCGAAGGCAGTCCCGTCGCCGCTGAGCGCTGGGATCCGTGCAGCATCACCCCAGAAGCGGTGGACGCAACTGGGTTGGACAACTCCACCCGTCAGGAAGGATGGGGTCGCGGTATCGAGGTTCCGGACTGGGCGCGGTGCGTGTTCAGCGCTCCAGGGGGCGCGAATTCGCCCTACGGACTGAGCGTGATGTCATCGATTGAGCACACGCTCGACGAAGCCCGTGCCGACCCCTCTAATCGTGACGGCCGTGATCTAACAATCGGTGGTCGCGATGCCTACATGTACGTTACCGAGTTCGGTAATGCGCTCAGAGACTGCAAGATCGCTATCGATGTCCCGCCAGGCGTTGTGGTGTTCACTGCGCTGTATGAGATGGACGACGGCGTGGATGCCTGCGCAGTAGTGAAGAGGCACGTCAACGATCTGGAGTCTGCGGTTCCGGCCGCACCGAAGTAGGGGGCTCGATGAGTAATCCTGGAGAACCGGTCACCTATTGGAAGGCCCTGGCTGTTGCTGCAGACAACAATCAGTTGTATCTGAACGAGGAAGCTGCCCACGCCTGCTACGAAGCGTGCGACAAGTACATCGCAAAGTTGAAGGTGCATCAGAAAACTGCGAGGGATCTTCGGAACGTTACCGGCTGGGGTGACTTCAATATGGGACTTCACTTGCAGAAGGTTTTCGCCGACAAAGCCGATGGCGGCGAGAACAACATGGTCGACGTGTTGCAGAGTCATATCGACGTCGTCGAGGAAATGAAGATTGTCTTCAACAAGTTCTTCACTTCGACAAATGACGTGGACGAGGCAAACGCCGGAGGCATTCAAGTCGACGGGCCTAGGTAGCGTCAGACGGCACGGAAACGCAGCTTGGTCTCAACCGGTCAACGCGTCGGCTCGGTTGAAACTACGTGAGCTCCGGTGGGCGTTGTGGTGTGTGGGCTCAGGGTAGGGCGGCAGAATTCAGGCATTGACCTTGACGCTAGGTCATGGTTGAGACTGAAGGCATGCAGATAGGGCAACTCGCTACCGCGGCCGACACCACACCGAGAACGGTGCGTCACTACCACCGCCTCGGTCTCCTCGCCGAGCCTCAACGGCGCGGGAACGGCTACCGCGAGTACACGATGAACGATGTCGTTCGGCTCATGCGCATTCGCTGGCTCGCGACCAACGGCGTCCCGCTCGGATCGGTTGCCGCGGTTCTCGCGCGCGACGCCTCTGACATCGAGGGTGCTGACGACACAATCGCTGATCTACGCGACCTCGTCGCAGCACTCGAGGCCGAACGCGCCAAACTGACACAGCGGCTGATCAAGCTTTCCTCGATGGTCGACGACGTCGAGAGCGGTCGGCCGCTCTCCGCGCTCCCTCCGAAGGTCGCCGGACTGTTGGCCGGCGCTCTCGAATCCGCCCCGACGCCTGCGGTCCGCACAGCGCTCGAGCGAGAGCGTGACTTGCTCGAGGTACTCGCCATCTCGGGTAAGGCACCGCAGGAATTTCTGTCGTTCTACGCGGCGTCGATCGCCGACGACGAGCAGCGTTCCCGGTACGCCGAACTTCTGTCCGAATGGTCGAGTCTGGAGGGGAAGTCACTGGATTCGGCGGAACCGATGATCGAACGTTTGTCGCGTACGTTGATGGCCTGGTTCGAGGAGGCAGATCCATTCTCAAGCAGAGAATTCGACACCACACAGTCGGGTGAAACAGGCATGCCGATCCCACTCGACGCGATCATCCCCGACCCGGCTCAACGCGAGGTGGTCTCCCGAGTCCAACGTGCGCTCGTGAGCAAGTCAAGCTCTGTAAAGGGCGCCTCATGAAGGTATTAGCCTCGAAGAGTTTCCACCGATCCATGCAAGCGCTTGCAGCAACTGTCTTGGCTGTCGATGCGATCCTCCTGGCGACCGGAGTCCTCGGGCCAGGGCAGGCCGTGCTGTTGTTCGCCACCGTCGAACTTCCCTTGGCCATTATCGTGATGCTCGGTCTGATGACGACCTACCGGGCCCGCCGTCGCGACGGGGAGGATGCAAGAGCGGCGGTGGTCGCTACGGCCGAGAACTCGTCATTCTGGCCGATGATTCTGGCGGAGGTTCGCGCCTACACGTCTCTGTGGTTGTGGATCAGGGGCCGCGTAGCTGACGTCGAGCCGGGTGCGCTGGTGTTCCGGTCGAACCGCGGGACCATGACGCTACCGGCTGCCTTCGGCGTGGTCACCGTCGTAGAGATCTGTGTGCTTCATGTCGTTCTTCCATGGATGTGGCTGCGTATCGCACTCGCGGTGCTGTCAGTGTGGTCCTTGTTCGCGGTGTTCGGCTATCTGGCAATCCACCGAGTCCGTCCGCACTATTTGACCGACACTCATTTCGTTGTGCGGCAATCCGGTTCGACTATCGCCGCGATCGAGCGTTGCTCCATCGCGTCCGCAGCCCTGTCGCGGCGGTTCTGCGAAACCACCCCCATTGCCACAGAGAGCCGATTGCATCTTCCCAACGTCGACGGTACGAACGTCGATATTGTGCTTGCCCAATCGATTTCAGTTCGGTTACCAGCCTTGCTCCCAAAGCATCGCAAGGCCTCGTCCATCAGACGTATCAGCATGTATGTCGACGACCCCGCTGCACTGGTGACCGAACTACACCGAGGTGCAGCACCGTTTGCACGTCGCTGACAACGCGACACCCCGGAGCGGTCCTCTCCGCATTCGTTTGCGATGAAGGTTTCGAACTCGCCAGCCTTGCCTCGGCGACTTGGCCGGGTAATGCGCCGACCGGTTGAGACCATGCAGCGAAAGCGCGGCTCCGCGTCGGCTGATCTGAGTTCTCGCACAGGCTCAAGTTCCTCGCACAGGATGCAACGTGTGCGAGAAGCAACAACGTGTGCGAGAGATGCTCTGGCGACCACGTCTCCATTGACAGGGGGTGGCTCGAGGGCAGAGCCGGCTCGTGAAACCACCGTCGGCGAATTAGTCGTTGAGTGCGTGACACCTGGCCTGTTGGTGGAGCCCGACTGGAACCATTTCGATGGTCGCTGCGTCTAATCTGTTGATCGACGTGATCGAGGGGGTCGGGTGCGTACACGGATAGCGGCATCGATGGCTTTGTTGGGTCTGCTTGCCGGATGCGGTGGGGGTGTCGAGGGCAGTCCCGTGGCTGCTGAACGTTGGAATCCGTGCAGCATCACGCCAGAAGCAATCGCCGTAACGGGCTTGGATCCGGAATATCGCGTCGAGGGGTGGGCAAAGGGCATCGAAGTCCCGGACTGGGATAGGTGCGAGTTCATGCCTCGGGGTGGTCTTGATGCCGCGTACGCGTTGACCGTGATGTCGTCAGTTGACCACACGGTGGATGAAGCCCGCACGAAGCCTGCTAACAGCGAAGGTCGGGATCTTGAATTAGCCGGACGTGACGCGTACCTGTATGTAACCGAGTTCGGAGCGGCTATTCGGGATTGCAACATTGTCGTTGATACATCGCCGGGTGTCGTGTTGTTCACCACCCTGTATGAGAAGGCCGACGGTGTCGATGCGTGCGAGATCGTCCTTACCCACGCGCGTGACCTGGAGGCGGCTATTCCCGCCGCACATCGTTAGGAGACTTGTATGGCAGACCCAAGCGGACCGGCGACTTACTGGCAGGTACTCGCGGTGGCGGCTGAGGTGGGCGATCTGTACACGAATTCCGAAGCCGCTGAAGCGTGCTCTCGCGCGTGTGATGAATACATTCACAAGCTTCAGCAGCATCAGCGGCAGGCGCGCAGCTTGGTCAGTATCAGCGGATGGGGTGACTTCGACATGGGCCTTCAACTGCAGGACATCTTCGCCAAAAAGGCTGTAGGGGGCGAGAACAACATGGTCGACGTGTTGCAGAGTCATATCGACGTCGTCGAGGAAATGAAGGTTGTCTTCAACAAGTTCTTCACTTCGACAAATGACGTGGACGAGGCAAACGCCGGAGGCATTCAAGTCGAGGGGCCTAAGTAGCGGCAGACGGCACGGAAACGCAGCTTGGTCTCCACGCGTCGGCCGTTCTGCGTTCCCGCACACCTTCCAGTTCCTCGCACAGGATGCAACGTGTGCGAGAAGCTGCAACGTGTGCGAGAGATGATCTGTCTCGACTGTTCGGCCTCCCGTCTCCATCGACA
Organism: Rhodococcus sp. RS1C4; assembly: GCF_002258225.1. NCBI lineage: Bacteria > Bacillati > Actinomycetota > Actinomycetes > Mycobacteriales > Nocardiaceae > Rhodococcus > Rhodococcus sp. RS1C4. The sequence goes on from NZ_NOXZ01000035.1 coordinate 41,132, forward strand.
GGGTTGCCTGGGGGAAGAACCGGTTCGTATAACAGTCGCTGGCGAGCAGATCGGGGAGGTGGAACACCTGTTTGATCGGTCGGTCGTCGCGGTGCGTGGAGTCGAACTGGAACCGTTTCGATGGACGTTGCGTCTAACCTGTTGATCGACGTGATCGAGGGGGTCGGGTGCGTATACGAATAGCGACGCTGGTGGCTTTGTTGGCCTTGCTTGCCGGATGCAGTGGGAGTGTCGAGGGCAGTCCCGTGGCTGCTGAACGTTGGAATCCGTGCAGCATCACGCCGGAAGCAATCGCCGCAACGGGCTTGGATCCGGAATATCGCGATGAGGGGTGGGGCAAGGGGATCGAGGTTCCGGATTGGGCGAGGTGTGAGTTCATGCCGCGGGGCTCGGACGCTGCCTACGCCTTAAGTGTGTTGTCTTCCGTGGACCACACAATCCTCGAAGCTCGTGCAAATCCCGGAAATTTGGAGGGTCGCGATCTAGAGATCGACGGTCGTGATGCGTACGAGTACAAGACCGAGGTCGGCTTCGCGATCAGGGACTGCCGAATCGCACTCGATGTGGCCGGCGGAGTCGTGGTGTTCGCGGCGCTTTATCAAACCGACGACGGTGTCGACCCGTGCGAAATAGTGCTCCGCCACGTACGAGATCTACTCAGCGCGGTTCCAGCAGCAGTGAAGTAGGAGTTCAAATGGCAGATCCGCGTAATTCGTCGACCTACTGGAGCGCGCTCGCCGCTGCAGCGGACAACGGGCAGCTCTACCTAAATCCGGAAGCCGCGATGGCATGTTCCACAGCGTGTGATGAATACCTGCGCAAGCTCAAACACCATCAGCGGAAAGCTACCGACCTTGCCGCCGTCAGCGGTTGGGGTGACTTCGACATGGGCCTTCAACTGCAGGACATCTTCGCCAAAAAGGCTGTAGGCGGAGAGAACAACATGGTCGACGTGTTGCAGAGTCATATCGACGTCGTCGAGGAAATGAAGGTTGTCTTCAACAAGTTCTTCACTTCGACAAGTGACGTGGACGAGGCAAACGCCGCAGGGATTCAAGTCGAGGGGCCCAGGTAGCGGGGGTGGTGGGCAGACGCCGCGACAAACTTGCCCCCCGCGTCTGCTGTTCTGCGTTCCCGCACATCCTCCAGCTCCTCGCACAGGATGCAACGTGTGCGAAAAGCTACAACGTGTGCGAGAGACGGTCTGCCCAACATCTGTCGGATCAGGGTTGAATAGAGCATTGAATGGCGTCCGCGACCGATCACCGGTGCCCTTGTCGCGGGGTTTCACCCCAGATCGAGAACGACCGCCCGGTCCTGGCACGAGTGAAAGCGATAGCGCGGCAGTGCGGGCGTGCCAGCCAGTAGATTGATCGAATGCGTCCGCTGCGGTACTCCATCAATATCTCGCTCGACGGCTGTGTCGACCACAACTTTGCACGCCCATCCGAGGATTTGCACCTGCACGCGGCGCAGAGCATCGCTCGTGCTGATGCATTGCTGTTCGGGAGGACGACGTACGAAATGATGGAATCGGCGTGGAGACGACCCTCACCCGACATGCCGGAGTGGACAGCGCCGTTTGCGCAGAGCATCAGCGAAAGCAGAAAGTACGTCGTCACGAGCACGCTGGCATCGGTGGACTGGAACGCTGAGATAGTCGACGGTGACATCGAGGAAACCGTCCGGCGACTCAAGAACGAGCCGGGTAACGGCATCTTCACCGGCGGGGTGCAACTGCCACTCGCACTCGCCGACATGGGACTGATCGACGAATACGAGTTCGTCGTTCACCCTGTTGTGGTCGGTCGAGGGCCGACCCTGTTCGCCGGGCTGGCGGAGCGCGTCGAACTCGAGCTCGTCGGGCGGGAGGAGTTCAGTCACGGCGTCGTCGCGTCGCGGTATGTCCTGGCCGATCAGTCTCTGTCGAGGTAGAACTCCGCAATTTCGGTTGCCACCGCCGCGGCTGCGCGAGCGAGGTCGGAATCGACACTCACGGCAGTCGAGTCACTCAGTGCGTCGGCGAGCGTGGCTCCGCGCAGGTCACGCGACTGCACTAGCTCCCACGCATACTCCATCACCCGAACCGACGCCGCGAAGTCCAGACCCGGCACGTTCGATCGAAGGGCGGTGGCGGCCCAGTCCGCGTCGAACGTCCCGCGGGGTGGCCCGAACACTCGCTCGCCGGACGAGTAACTCTGAGGTTCCATACCCACCGATGGTATCCGTCGGACAGTGGAACCGATTCACAACTCGTTGCGTCTGAATCTGTAGGACCGGTTTTCACACCGGAGCAGGGGAGGACGTTTCGTGAAAATTCCGTCAGATTATCCACCGGTGTTGTATGTGCCGTGCGCAGAACAAGTTTCGGACCCGTCGGATGCACGTGTGTTGATCAATGACACGCGCGACGGCAGGTCTGCGCTTCTGGTCTACTCGGCACTCGATCGTTTGCACACGTGCATGGGCAGGGACCAGCCGTGGATCGTGGTTCCGATCACCTTTCTGCCTGCGATCGAAGAAGTCGCCCACTTCGATCTGGTGCTGCTCGACGTCGTCGTGCCGGATAAGGCGCGTGCATCATGAGCATCGTCGTCGATCACGAGGAAATTCGTCTGCAGGCGGGGTACGTGCGGGACGCTGCGACGAGAGTCGACGAGGTCGCACCGTCGATTCCCGGTGCCGTCGACGGCGGTGTGGGCACCGCTGCGATACTCGGTATTCTGAGCAACTTCGTTGCCTCCGCCGGTGAGCTGGTCTCGGGACTAGCAGGCCTGAACGTGACTCTGAACGAGTGCGCCACCAGGTACGCCGAGCAGGACATCGTCGCAGCCGACGAAATCAACGTCGCGGCATGGGCGGAATAGAACATGAGCATAGACACCCACATCGACGGTGACCCGGAATCGGTTCGGCAGGTTGCTCGCTGGCTGCGTGAACAGCTAGCGCCCGTCCTGGACGATGCGGCAGACAAGGTGTTCGCCGCGCGCAACCGAATCGACGGCGCCTGGGACGGCCCTGCCTCCGACGCGGCGATGCCGAAGCTGACTCGAGCCGCCGAAGGCGCGGAGAAGATCGCTGTGGCGGCTCGTGATCACGCCCAGCAGATCGACAATTTCGCGGCCGGCTTGCAGAAAGCGCAGTCCATGATGGCGGATGCGCGCCGTAATGCCGCAGCAGCCGGCCTGACGATCAGCAGCGACGCGATCGACGATCCGCTGTCGGGGGACCTGTCTGCCGCGTACGGTCAGGCGACCAGAGCTGCCGAGGAGTCTCGCTCGGTCGAGCGTGAAGCAGCAGAAGCGCTCGTTGGAGTCTGGACCAACCCCTATGTCGATTGGTTCTTTCTGGCAACCGAAGTGGTCGACGCGGCCGCGATGTCTGTCGTCGACGTCCAGACGTGGGCGATGAAGAACAAAGCAGCTTGGCTGGATGCGGAGTCGACCAAATATTTCGACCTGGCACGCAACGCGTCCGAAGGAACCCCGTCATCGGTGATCTATCGAGACGTGGATTACGCGCGTACCACTGCGGCGCGAGCGGCAGTGCTGACCGAGGCAGCAGAAGACCTCACCAAAACCGCCGACAAACTTTCGGGGCGTATCGGCGGCGCTCTCGCTGTTGCCGGCGTCGCATGGGACATCCACAACGGGAAACCGGCCGATCAGGCAATCGTCTCCGCTGGCGCCGGCATCGCTGCTTCGGCTGCTGCCGGCGCGGTGATCGGTTCTTTCATTCCGGTCCCTGTACTCGGGACGCTGACGGGTGCAGCGGCAGGCGCAATCGCCGGAATCTACGCATCTGGTGCCGTTGATTCGATGTACGAGACAGGAATTGGAAGTGTCGATCAGGCGATTACAGGTGGCGAAGAGGCATTGGCGGAGACAGGAAGGTCGATCGGTGAACTGGCAACCGGAGCGTGGGACGCCCTCTTCTGATTCCACCGTGCAACCGTTTGTCTACAAACGGAAACCGCGAACAAAAATGATTGTGTCCAGTGCCGTGGGCTTGTCGGCTGCTGCACTTCTCGTATACGGCGCACTGTCGATTTCGTCGGGTGATGGCCGAGATGCAGCCCAATTCGCCCTGACCGCTGCGCTTTGCCTTGTCCTAGGTACTACCAGCCCGTGGTTCAACCAGAACTCGTCGAAGGTCGGACCGGCTGTACTACACCGCGTCCACGGCTCCACCATCCGGTACGAGCGGTGGGGATTGTTCTGGAGAAGCGCTCTCATCGGCGCGTTCGCGCTCTTGATGTGGCTTAGCCTGTGGTTTCTGACTCCGCTGTTCCTTACCTTCTACGGGGCCTTGGCATGGCGTTCGGTCCGCAACGGGTGGGTGGAACTGGATGCCGACGGAGTACGACACCGAGGATGGTCGTTCGACATGAGGGCATCGTGGGACTCCCTGCACACCGTACGGATAGAAGACCGCATTTCGATGACGTCACAAGGGTGGGTCACTATCACCCACCAGTGTGTATCGCTCAAACCGGACATTGTTCTTTCGGGATACAAACGAGATACCGCGTGGTTCTGGCGAATCGAGAAACGACCGATCATAACGATGGATCTCGACTGCCGGCGTTTCGACGTCCACCCAGTAGTCCTGCAGGCATGGATCGCCTTCTATCTGCAAAATCCCAAGATGCGGTTCGAGCTCGGGACCGATGCTGCGGCGCAGCGACTGGCGTCCATAACGCCGTGAACAGTGGGCGGGGCACGCCACGAGCGCGACGAGTGTCCGAGTCCTGAGGTACCTTGCGACGATGAGGTGGAACCCGTTCGATAGACGGTCGGCAGACATTCGCGCCATCGACGACACCTTGGTCGGTCTCGACGCCACGGCTGCCGCGAAACAACCTGACCTTGTGCGCGAGGCAGTGAAGGCATGGCGTGGATCGGCGGTAACGGATCCGAGTTCCCCGCGACGGGAGAAAGTTCGCAAGATCGTCGATCGAGGTCGCGGTGTCGATCACCTCGGGGCCGAGCACGCCGAGTTGCTTGCTCTCCGGTCGGCCACCCGCGGCAAGGTAGTCCACGCGGTGGTCGTACTCGCAGCCGAGATTTCGGCTTTGAGCGCGTGGACGTCGCTTGACACCGCCCACCGCATCGTCCGCATCGACTTGGTCTCGGAGGTGACTTCGGTCGCTTGGAGTGCAGGCAAGCTCGAAGCCGCATTCGTGCGGCTCGGCCCCAAACCGACAAACCACCTTGCCGACGACGCCGAAGTGCAGAAGATCTACCAAGAGCGAAGTGACGCTTTGGCGGATCGTCAGCGAACACTGATCGCCCGACTCACGGCTTTACGGTCCTACCTCGACGGGCTCGTCGAAATCGACCGAGAACTTCAGAAAGTCCGCTGGATCGAGCACCACGGCACCCCCGACGACAACGAATACGAAACCCGAGAAGGCGATGAACTGGGCTCGCTACACCTCAACGCCGCTCGGGACATGTTCGACGAGACCACCGACCGCATCGGCGCCCAACTCCGCGACGCCGTCGAGCAATTGGATCGCCGGGTCTGAGCGCTCGAATCAGACAGGTACGAACGGTTCATACTCACGAGACCGAATCCAGAGGGGAACGCCGGCGGGCAGCGAAGCGTAAACGCCCTCCGCGGCAGACCGCGTTCGATCGTGAAGAAGCGGCACGCGGGTCCTGTCCGCGATGGCGAGCAGATCCGATCGTGGTCGGCGCAGCGCTCGATCTACATGTGCGCGAACGGGTACGCTCGCCGACTTGGCGAGGTTGCAGGCAGAATCCGCTGCGACGAGATTCGCGACGCCGTCGATGGGAATTCGCGACCACGGGAGCACATGGTCTATATGTGCTCCGGGCCCGAGCTTGCTGTCGCAGTAGAAGCAGCGGTTGTCTTGGAGGTCACGCAAAGGGCCGTTCAGTGTGGTCAGTGCTTCCCGCGACGTGCCGAACAAGAACCCGTCGATCGCCTCGACGTCCAGCGAAACTTTGTTCATACCAACGACATCGGCCACCCACGCGTTCTTCACGAACGATCGGAGCAGAACTGATGTGTCGCGAAGCGCGCGGGGGACCCCGCTCCGTAGAACGACATGACCGCGTTCCACGAGGTGCGTCCTGCTCATCTTCTTGTGAAACCCGCGCGCGTCGAACACGAAATCGTCGTTCGCAAAGTCATTGTTGCGGCCGGCCGGAGTGTGAAAGTGCGTCAACGGTTGCCGAGCGACCGTGAGCTCCACGTCGCGGACAAGCGCGACGTAATGCTCGTCCTCGACTTCCCGCGCAGCCTCGGCCGTGGTGAACGCGGTCGAGGCTTTGTACCGAGCGACCAGCACCGGGATAGTCCGGCCGGAAGACTTGTTCTGACTGAGGACAATCCGTTCGTCGTACGCCCGTACCTGTGGCCAGTAATAGGCAATGATGCGGTGCGCCAATTCTTGGACAGGGACTGCGAGCGTTCCGTTATGCGCAGCTTCGTTCTCGACGCACACGTCGATCAACGCCGTGAGCGTCGCGAGCTTGTACGTCGATTCACGCCGACCGGTATCCACCAACTCGACCAAACGCTGAACGAACGCAATGGTGTCGAAGGAAGGAACCGTCATAGTGCCGAACCTACCTCGTAGTCAGCCACTTCCGTCCGCCGCGACAGCTCAACCCTGGAATGGGTAGGGCTGATTGGGCTGAGGGGCGGGGTACTGGCCCGGCTGGAACGGCTGGGTGGGGAAGTGCCCGTGCGTGCCGAACTGGTGGCCGTTGAGGTAGGCCTGGTTCTGGGCGTTCGCGCTGTCGATCAGACGCTGCTGTTCCTGACGCGCGGCGAGCTTCTTCGCTTCCTGATTCCGGTAGACCTTGATGCCGATCCACACCGCAGCCACGACAATCAGAATCCACGGATTGGCACCGATGAAACCGATGCCGAACAGCACCAGAATCGCCGTCAGAATCGGATGGCGACGAGGCCAGGACCGCTGCGGAACGACGTAGCCGACGTGAGTGGTCTGGTGGATGTTGATGGTGCCGTAGTTGGGGCTGTTATGGAACTGATTGTTCATGGGTTTCTCTTCTCGAGAGGCAGGGTGGGTCAAGTGCTGTGCACTGTGCCAGACGGGTACGACACAGTTGGTCGGTTTTGCTGTCAGGTCCGTTACAGCTGTCGGACGAAGTGGAACCGATCAAGGAAGCAGTGCGTCTAATCTGGTAGCCGTACTCGACGGAGGGGGACCGTGTGCGCAGATGGATTGTGGCCGTGATTGCGGCGTCTGCCCTGCTTGGGGGGTGTGCGAGGGAGGTCTCGCCGCAGGCGGTGGCCGAGCCGACTCGGTGGGATCCGTGCACTTTCACCCCTGAGCAGATCGGGGATACCGGCTTGGATCCGGACTTCCGAAAGGTGGGTTGGGGTCGGGACATCGTCGTGCCGGACTGGGATATTTGCTCGTTCAAACCCAGAGGTCACGATGCGCCATACTTCTTGGTTGTGAAGTCCTCGCCGAATCGCACTGTCGAGGAGGCTCGCAACGACTCTGGGAATCTCGAAGGACTCGATACCGAATTGGACGGACGAGATGCATTCCAGTACAAGACCGACGTTGCGCGCTCGATCACCGACTGCAATCTGGCTGTCGATCTCCCGTCGGGGATAGTCGTTTTCTCGGTCGATTACATGCATGTTGGTGATGGTGTGGATCCTTGCCCGATACTGCACCGTCACATCGATGATCTGAAAGTTGCGCTACCAAGCGCTTAGTGAACAGGACCAAAGATGAGCAACGACGCCGAGCCTCTGACGTATTGGCAGTCCCTCGCGGAGGCCGCCGACAACGGGCATCTGTACCTCAACCACGAAGCGGCGCGTGCATGCAGCTCGTCGTGTGACGCCTACATCGATCGACTTCGAGAGCACCAGTTCACAGCCAAACAACTCGGCGATGTCACCGGCTGGGGTGATTTCGATATGGGCAAACAGATCGCGCAGGTGTTTTCGCAGAAAGCTGTGGGAGGGGAGAACAACATGGTCGATGTTCTGCAGGGCCATATCGAGGTCGTCCGCCAGATGCAGGCGGTGTTCAAGAAGTTCTTCACCGACACCGTTGCTCGGGACGAAGAGACTGCGTCGAGCTTCGAGGGTCCGCGGTAGCTGCGGACCCTCGAACCTCAGTCGACACCTTCGTCGCCTGCACCCGCGACCAGCTTCGAGCGAAAGTGGTGTTCAGTCAGTCAGACTGACCGAACGGCCCGTTCGCTCCGGAGAAAGTGCGGTGAAAAGGTTCAGCTCAATTCGATGACGTTCAAAGCGCCGTCGGCGTGGGAGCTTCGCAGACGCTTCTTGTCGTACTTGCCGACGCTGGTCTTGGGAACTTCGTCGATGAAGGTCCAGCGTTCGGGCAACTGCCAGTGAGCAACTCGGCCATCGAGGAAGTTACGCAACTCCTCGGCCGCGACTTTTTCGCCGTCGCGTACCACGACGGCGACCAGAGGACGCTCGTCCCACTTCTGGTCGGGGACTCCGATGACCGCGGCCTCGCGCACGGCCGGATGCTCCATGACGTGGTTCTCCAGTTCCACCGACGAGATCCATTCGCCACCGGACTTGATGATGTCCTTGGATCTGTCCGTCAGCGTCAGGTAACCGCCGGGGGAGATGGTGCCGACATCGCCTGTCCGGAGCCAGCCGTCGTCGAACTTGTCGTGCGCGTCGTTGCGGTAGTAACTGCCGGTGATCCACGGCCCCCGCACCTCCAGTTCGCCGACCTGCTTGCCGTCCCAGGGTAGTTCCTTTCCGCTGTCGTCGACGAGGCGAGCGCGAACCGCAGCGATGAAACGCCCCTGCGTGCAACGGAGATCGAATTCTTCATCCGCCGACAGTCCGACATCGGGTCGTCCCGAGGTGCCGACGGGCGAGGTCTCCGTCATGCCCCACGCCTGCGTGATGTGAATCCCGTACTTCTCGTGGAAGGCGCGCATCAGCGAAGGCGGGCAGGCACTTCCGCCGACGAGGACATCTCGCAGGCTCGACAGGTCGGCCGGATGCTCGTCGAGATGAACAAGCAGTGCCTGCCAGATCGTCGGGACGGCAGCAGCAGCCGTCGGACGCAACGTCGACATCATCTCGGCAAGGGGAGCGGGCTGCAGAAACCTGTCCGGCATGATCAACGACGCCCCGACCATCAATGCGGCGTACGGCAACCCCCACGACATCGCGTGGAACATCGGCACGATCGCCAGCACCTTGTCCGACTGAGCGAGGCCCATCGCGTCGGACATGCACGCCTGCATGGAATGCAGCCAGATGGAACGGTGCGAATACACCACCCCCTTCGGATCACCGGTGGTTCCGGACGTGTAACACATTGCCGCAGCCGATCGTTCGTCGAGCTCCGGCCAGTCGAACTCCTCCGGGCGGCCTTCGAGGAGGGGCTCGTAGGCGAGCACTTCGATCCCGTCGGGTGCGTCGACATCAGCAGGATCGACGCCGACGACGACGAGGTGACGCACCGTCGGCATCGTCGGAAGCAAAGGCGTCAGAAGCGGCAGGAGGCTGGCGTCGGCGATGATCACCTGGTCCTCGGCGTGGTTCACGATGTAGGTGAGCTGCTCGGGGAAGAGACGAATGTTCAGCGTGTGCAGCACCGCGCCCATCGCGGGAACGGCCATGTACGCCTCCATGTGAGGCGCGTTGTTCCACATGAACGTGGCGACCCTCTGGTCGTCGTCGATCCCGATCGACCGGAGCCCATGAGCGAGCTGCGCCGCCCGCTTGCCCAGATGCTCGAACGTGACGGTCGACGGACCGTGCTCGCTCCAGGTCGTGACCTCCGCTGCCGGGTGAATCGACGTCCCGAACCGAACGAGCTGGCCGATCGACAACGGGGTGTCCTGCATGGTGCTCTTCATGAACGTTCCACTCCCAATCATTCCGTGCGCTGTGTGCTGCGCGTCACACTTGCACAATACGGACTACCGCCCAGTGCGCCCGCAGAATCGGCAGGGACTCGAGCCGGCAGCAACGAACCGATCAGCGCGTACGTTGGCATCCATGACCGCTTCGTTCCTCGCGCTCGGTGACCAGCCGTTCGTCTCGCTCACCACGTTCCGCAGATCCGGCGAGCCGGTCTCGACGCCGGTGTGGATCGGCCGCGACGGGGACGAACTGATCGTGCTCACCCCGACCGACAGCGGCAAGGTCAAACGAATCAGGAACTCGGGACGCGTCGAACTGCGCCCGTGCAACCGGCGAGGAAAGGTGCCCGACGACGCCGTCGCGCACACCGGTACCGCGCGCATCGTCACCGACGAGTCCGCGCGCCGTGCGACCGAGTTGATTCGACAGAAGTACGGCGTCGAATTTCGGATCGTGATGCTGATCGAGCGGGTGGTCGCGCGTGGACGCAAGCCCCGGGTGATTCTTGCCATCGACGGCGGGTGAATTCTCACCGAACTCGTCGCGCACGGGACTGGTTTCGAGACACCATCTCCAGCATGACGATCTTCGATACCGACGTCCTGGTGGTGGGAGCCGGCCCAGTCGGGCTGGTTCTCGCCGTCGACCTCGCTCGCCGCGGCACACGAGTGCGCGTCGTCGACCGGCGCACCGAACCCACCGATGAATCCCGCGCCGTCGTCGTACATTCTCGAAGCCTGGAAATGATGGATGCACTGGGCGTCGTCGACGACATCGTGGCATCGGGACGCACGACAGTGGGAGTGCATTTCCACGCCGACGGAAAGTTGTTGGCGCAGATTCCGCTGGACACCGTCGACAGCGCCTACCCGTTCACGGTGACCACGGCACAGACGGAAACCGAAGCCGTCCTGACGAGGCGGCTGCTCGACCTGGGGGTAGAGATCCAGCGCGGGGAAGAGCTGACCGACTTCGTCCAGGACGACAACGGGGTGCGGGCAACTGTCGGAAGCGACACCGTGACGTGCCGATACCTCGTTGGATGTGACGGGGCGTCGAGCACCGTTCGTCATCACCTCGGCCTGAAGCTGCAAGGCTCGTTCGTGGGCGAGCGCTTCCTGATGGGCGACGTCGACGCCACCTACCCGTTCGACACGAGCGCGATGCACATCTTCGCGTCCGCCGGGTCGGGCCCGGCGATGCTGTTTCCGATGGTCGGCGACCGCGTCCGCGTCATCGCAGCGATCGACGCATCCGAATCCGGGCGGGCGCCGTCGTTGGATTGGTTGCAGCGCCTGTGCACTCAGCGAGGGCTCGGCGTGCACCTGCGCTCGCCCCGGTGGCTGACGACGTTCGAGATCCATCACGCGCAGGTGCCGAGGTACCGGACCGGCAGGGTCTTCCTCGCCGGCGACGCCGCCCACGTGCACAGTCCCGCGGGCGGGCAGGGCATGAACACCGGGATGCAGGACGCATTCAACCTCGGCTGGAAACTCGCAGCGGCGACGAGAGGGAACGCGTCGGAACTGCTTCTCGACAGCTACCACGACGAGCGGCATCCCGTCGCCGCCCACGTCATCGCCGAGACGACGACCTTGACCACCGCTGCCACCGTCGAATCCAAAGTCGTTCGGACCGTGCGCAACAAGGTGCTGCGTGTCGTGGCGGGAACCAAGTTCGCACAGCACCGGATCGCCGACGAGATGGAGGAATTCACCGTCGCCTACCACGGCAGCCCGATCGTCCGGCAAGGCGTGCACGGACATGTGGCACCTGGCGACGCGGCGCCGTCGGTCGCCGGAACCGAGTTGTGGCACAGCCTCGCTCGGGCACATCGGGAGCATCCGAACGACCATCTGCTGGTCGCCGGCACCCCCTCGATGTCGGTGCCCGGCACGACTCCCGTCGTCGTCGACGATCCCGAGCGCAAGATCGCGCAGCGGTACGGGCTCAAAACACCCGACGGTGTCGTTCTCGTGCGGCCCGACGGCTACGTCGGCGCCATCTCGCCTCTCGGCGACCGTGCGCCGATCGACGCCGCGCTGGCCCTGCTCTGAACAGCGGACGACTGCCTCAGAGATCCCTCAATCTCGGCCGGTACGGTGACGCCCGGTAGCGTCGGGCGGAGATCGGGAGTTCGTTGAGAAAGAAGTTGTGGCGCGTGGCGGTCGGCCTCGTCGTCGGCGTGCTCGCCGTTGTCCTCGCGTCTGCGGCATGGGTGGCGACCGTGTCCTTCGGGCGGGTGCACGACGCCGCCGACGCACCCGCCGCGCCGGTGGTCATCGTCCTCGGATCCCAGGTGCGCGACGGCAAGCCGATGAAGTACCTGGAAGGTCGGCTCGACGCTGCTGTGTCGCTGTTCGAGTCCGGTCGAGCCCGCGCGGTTCTGGTCTCCGGTGATGCGAACGGTCGGTCCGGCAACGAAATCGCTGCCATGACCGAATATCTCGTCGACGCCGGAATCCCGTCCGACAGGATTGTCGGCGACGACTACGGCCTCGACACCTACGACACTTGCTGGCGCGCCGCGACGACCTTCGGGGTCGAGAAGGCACTCGTCGTCAGTCAAGGCTTGCACGTGTCCAGAGCTGTCGCGCTGTGCCGGGACGCAGGCATCGACGTCGACGGGGTGGACGCAGAATGCGAATGCAACCGACTCGCGGTGCTACGCAACTTCGGTCGCGAGTGGCTCGCACGGCCCAAAGCCGTGCTGGACCTACTGTCCGGACGCGAGCCTGCCGTCGTGAGCCCCGCCACCGACGAATTGACGGTCACGACGCGTTGACGACAAAATCTCCCCGCGCCCGAGAGTGATGGTGACATCCGCGCGATCCGCATCGCCGGCGTCGTGAGTGGCCATGACCACCACGGCGCCGCGGGCCGCCTCGTCGTCGACGACGCTGTTGATGATCTCGCGGGCCTCCGCGTCGAGACCCGTCGTCGGCTCGTCCAGAAGAACCAGATCTCCATGCTCGACGAGCGCCTGCGCCAGCAGCGCCCGCTGACGCTGCCCACCGGACAACTCCGCCAACCGTCGCGACCGGAGATCGGTCAGTTTCAATCGATCGATGGCCTCGTCGACGGCACGGCGATCCGCGGCACTGGCCCGACCGAGGATTCCGCGACGTGGCCACGTCCCCATCGCAACGACCTCGCCGACGGTGACAGCCATCCGATCGTTGACGTCACTGCGCTGCGGAACGTAACTGATACGTCGGTGTCGAATGTCGACCGCACCCGACGCGGGCTCGACGATGCCTGCAAGAGATTGCAACACGGTCGATTTGCCGGAACCGTTGTGACCGACGAGAGCGGTGACGGTGCCCGGCTCGAACGACGCACTGACGTCGTGGAGGGCAACGGTGTTGCCGTACCGGACGGTCAGGGATCGAACAGACACGGATTCGCTCACGACAACCATTATCGCATAGGGTTCCAGGCCGTGGACTGGCTACTCGACCCCTTCGCTGTCTCGTTCGTGCAGCGCGCCCTCTGGGCAGGCATGCTCGTATCGATACTGTGCGCGCTCGTCGGAACATGGGTCGTGTTGCGCGGCATGGCATTCCTGAGCGATGCCGTGTCGCACGGAATGCTGCCCGGCGTCGCGATCGCGTACCTCCTCAGCGCGAACCTGCTCATCGGAGCGGCAGTGAGTGCCGTCGTCATGATCGGCGGCGTCGCCTGGGTCTCCCGCAACTCCCGACTGTCCGAGGACACCGGAATCGGACTGCTCTTCGTCGGCATGCTCGCACTCGGCGTGGTGATCGTCTCCCGCGCGAGATCCTTCGCCGTCGACCTGACATCCTTCCTCTTCGGCGACGTCCTCTCCGCCACCTACGCGGACCTGGTGTTCCTCGTCATCGCAGCCGCCGTCGCACTCGTCGTCTCCGTCGTCGCCTACCGCCCCTTCGTCGCCATGGTCTTCGACGAACGCAAAGCCCACACCTTCGGATTCCGGCCCCGCCTCGCACACGTCGTACTCCTGGCCCTGGTCGTCCTGGCCGTCGTCGCATCCTTCCGAATCGTCGGAACACTCCTCGTCTTCGGCCTACTCGTCGCACCCTCCGCCACGGCCTACCTCTTCGGGCGATCCATCGTGCAGTCGATGATCATCGCCACCCTCCTCGGCTGGTCCGCCACCATCACCGGGCTCCTCGTCTCCTGGCACGCCAACACCGCCGCCGGCGCCACCATCGCCGGCCTGGCCGTACTCCAATTCTTCCTCGTCGCCATGGGCAAATCCGCACTCTCGCGCACCCGTCCCTCGGAAATCCCGAACGTGTCCGAGGGCGCACTTTCGCGGACCGAATGAACCGTTCGATCACTCAGAGTGACTGAACGCCACGTTCGCTCGGACCGGGGGTGCGAAACGGGGCGCTATGGGGTCGGCTTGGGGAATGGTTTAACATAAACGACAATCGTTATCATTTCTGCCCGCGAGGAGTTCTGTGTTCGCCCGTAAAACCGTTCTGACCATTGGCATTGTTGCTCTGACTGCTGCGGGGTGCGGTAGCAGCGATGATGCTGCACCTGTTGTGGAGGAAACCGGCACTGCTCGGGCGGGTAGTGACCTGGCTGCGGAGGCTGGGTCGACCGAGGTCGAGGGTCCGGAGCCTCGGCTCGTTGTCGCCGACGCCGACTCCGGGCGCATCGAGGTTCTCGATCTCGCCACCGAGGAGTCCGTTCACACGTTCGATGTCGGAAACGCGTCGAGCATCACGACCATCAACGGTCGCTATGCCGTCGCGACCGACGACGAGCATGCGCATCTGCTCGATCCCGGCTCGTGGACGATCGACCACGGTGACCACACGCATTCGTATATCAAGGATCCCGTCGACATCGGCTCGCTCGACGGCGCCGAGCCCGCGCATGTCATCGCCGGTGACCGGAAGGTGTCGGTGTTCTTCGACGGCGCCGGGCGTGCGGATGTCGTCGACTTCGATTCGTTGAGCAAGGCCGAGTCGACGGTTGCGACGACGATCGAGTCCAACGCTCATCACGGCATCGCGGTTCCGCTGTCCGATCACTTCGTGGTCTCCACCGGTGGGACGGAGGAGGACCTGCCGACGGGTCTCGAATTGCGTGACAGCTCGGGTGACGTCGTCCGTCCGCTGGACGCTGCGTGCCCGGAGATGCACGGGGAAGCGGTGTTCTCCAACTACTTCGTCGTCGCCTGCGAGGACGGTGTGCTGAAGGTGGATGCATCGGCGGACTTCGCGACGACGAAGTTCCCGTACCCGACGCCCGACGCTCGGGCATGGTCGTTCGCTCATGGTTCGCGGGGGGCACTCGTTGCCGCACCGACGGAGACCGGGGTGCTCGTACTCGACACGAGGTCAGGGGAGTGGGTGCAGGCCAGGACCGCCGACGAGGCGCTGTCGGCGGGAGTGTCCAGCGACGGCAAGACCGTGTTCTCCGTGCAGGCGGACGGTACGTTCCGTGTGTTCGACGCG
Organism: Rhodococcus sp. RS1C4; assembly: GCF_002258225.1. Classification (NCBI taxonomy): domain Bacteria; kingdom Bacillati; phylum Actinomycetota; class Actinomycetes; order Mycobacteriales; family Nocardiaceae; genus Rhodococcus; species Rhodococcus sp. RS1C4. Next base: position 56,473 of record NZ_NOXZ01000035.1, read on the forward strand.
GTGACCGGCGCCGAAACGTCGTCCACGCCCGTGGTTCGACCGACGGCCGACGACGGCGACGCACCCGAACTTCAGGTCGGCGGTACCCGCGCCTACGTCTCCGATCCCGTGGCCAGGACAGTCACCGAAATCGACTACCGCGACGGCGGTCGCGTCGCGCGAACCTTCGACTTCGACTTCACGCCCGCATCGATCGGTGTGATCGGCGCATGAAAAAGCTTCTGCTGGCGGTCCTCCCGGCCGCGCTGATTCTGGCGGGCTGCTCGGGTGCGGACTCGTCGGGCACACCGACGATCGTGGTGACCACCAACATTCTGGGCGACATCACCTCCAGCATCGTCGGAGACCAGGCCGACGTGCTGGTACTCATGCCGCCCAACTCGGATCCGCATTCGTTCGAGATCTCCGCAGCGGAGGCTGCGCGGGTGGAATCGGCGGATCTGCTGATCGCCAACGGGCTCGGGCTGGAGGAAGGCGTCGCCAAGACGATCGACGCAGCACGGGCGAACGGCACCGACATTCTCGAGGTCGGCCCCGGCGTCGACCCCATCGACTACGTCTCCGGGCAGTCGTCGGGCGCCGCGGATCCCCACATCTGGACGGATCCGGAGCGTATGCGCACGGCTGTCGGGCTGATCAAGGATGCGGTGACCGAGTCGCTGGACGGTGTGGACGTCGAGGCTGCCGCACAGGACTACGACGCCCAGCTCGTCGAGTTGGACGGGCGCATGCAGGAGCGGTTCGCGCCGATCGTCAATCGCAAGTTGGTGACGAACCACCACGTGTTCGGTTATCTCGCAGACCGTTACGACTTCGAGGTCATCGGTGCAGTCATCCCGAGCGGCACGACGCTGGCGTCTCCGAGTGCGTCCGATCTGTCGGATCTCGCGGGTACCGTGCGCGACGCGGGCGTGCCCACCATCTTCGTCGATTCGTCCCAGCCCGACAGGCTGGCGCAGGTCATGGCGTCGGAAGCAGGAGTCGACGTCGACGTCGTGAAGCTGTTCACCGAGTCGCTGGGGGACGAGAACTCGGATGCACCGACGTATCTCGACATGATGGACTTCAACTCGACCGCCATCGCTGCGGGACTGCGCTGACCCACGCCTGCGTGTGCGTGCCACGGTGCGCACACGCAGGTGAAAGTGCTTGTCACACATGCATTTGTGCGCACTATAGGCTTTGACAATCATTTGCATGTACCTGTACTTCTTTGGAACATGATGAACAACCGCACCACTCGATCGCTCGGCGCCGTAGTTGCGCTGGGCACCTCGGTTGCCTTGTTGGCAGCCTGCTCCTCTTCTTCCGATTCGACCGACAGTGCAACCAGCGAAGGCTCGGCGGCAGCTGCCCCCGTGTCCAATTCCGCTGCGACGCCGCGCTTGACGGTCAGCTACGACGGCGGCGTCCTGGTCCTCGACGCTGCCACTCTCGAGACCGTCGACGACGTCACTGGTATCGACGGCTTCACGCGGCTCAACCCCGCCGGCGACGGCCGTCACGTCTTCGTCAGTGGCTCAGGTGCTTTCACTGCGCTCGATGCCGGTACCTGGACCTCGGGTTCGGAACACTTCACGTCGACGCCGGCGCTCACCGACGTCAAGTTCGACGCCACCACACCCGGACACGTCGTCCGGCACGACGGCAAGACCGTTCTGTTCGACGACGGTACCGGCAAGGTCGAGATCTTCGAATCCGCTGCGCTGCTCGAGGGTGAGAAGCCCGAGACCGACACCTACACCACGCCCGAGGCGCATCACGGTGTCGCGGTGGAACTCTCGGATGGCGCATTGCTCACCACCCTCGGTAACGAGGACGAGCGCACCGGCATCGTCGTCCTGGACGCCGACCGCAAGGAAATCGTCCGCAACGAAGACTGCCCCGGTGTGCACGGTGAGGCTGTTGCAGCCGACGAGACCGTCGTGGTCGGGTGCCAGGACGGGCTGCTCATCTACCGTGACGGTGCGATCACCAAGGTCCAGAGCCCGGATGTATACGGCCGCATCGGCAACCAGGCCGGCGACGAGGACTCACCGGTCCTGCTCGGCGACTACAAGGTCGATCCCGACGCTGAGCTCGAGCGTCCGACTCGTGTTTCGCTGACCGACACCGTGAGTGGTGAACTCACGCTCGTCGATCTCGGAACCAGCTACACCTTCCGCTCGCTCGGACGCGGACCGGCAGGCGAAGCGATCGTACTCGGCACCGACGGTGCGCTCCACGTCATCGATGTGAACAGCAAGTCCGTCACGCAGACCATCCCCGTCGTCGACGCGTGGGAAGAGCCGGTCAAATGGCAGGAGCCGCGCCCGGCGTTGTTCGTCCACGAGGGAACCGCCTTCGTTTCGGACCCGGCAAAGAACTCGGTCCACGCCGTGGACCTGTCCACGGGTGAGGTCACCCAGACGGGCGAGCTCGCCCACACACCCAACGAGCTGACGGGTGTGACCGGCTAGATCCTTGCAGGCGCAACATCGGACGAACCATGCCCGGTGTCGGTGATAAATCACCGACACCGGGCTTGTTCGTTGTCGAAGGACCCTTCCCATCCGGACGAAGTGTGTGTAACTTTGGTTACCAGCAAGCATGATTGTTTCCGAGTGGATGGGCTGCCACCAGGCGTATCGCCGGTGACGGACGGGAAGAGGATCGCATGGTTACAGTTACCGGCAAGAGCACGTCACGTGCAGGCGGGTCTACCAGGCTTCCGGTCGAGACGTACCGCGAGATGCTCGACGTCCTGTCCGAAGGTTCGGTGCGCCGGAACTTCGACCCCTACCGAGACATCGACTGGGACAGCGAAGAGTTCCAGATGTTCTCGCACGATCCGCGGTGGATACTGCCGAACTACCATCCGCTCGGCGGGACTGCGTGGTACCAGCAACTTCCGCGCGGACGGCAGATCGAGGTCGGACACCACATCCAGATCAACTCGGTCAAGGTCGGTGCCGCGTTCGAGAGCATCCTCATCCGCGGAATGATGCAGTTCATCATGAAGATGCCGAACAACTCGCTCGAGTTTCGGTACTGCCTCCACGAGATCACCGAGGAGTGCAACCACATTCAGATGTTCCAGGAGTTGGTCAACCGATCCGGGGCCGACGTGCCGGGAATGCGCACCGACTTCCGCCTCGCTTCACCGACGATGGGCATGTTGGGCGCGGCGTTTCCCGTCGTGTTCTTCATCGGAATCCTCGCGGGCGAAGAGCCGATCGACCACTGGCAGAAGGAAGTCATCCGGCAGGGCAAGGATGTTCCCCCGGCGATGTTGCGCACCATGGAGATTCACATCGCCGAGGAAGCGCGCCACATCTCGTTCGCGCACCACTTCCTCCGTCAGCACTACCCGAACCTCGGCAGAATCAACAAGTGGCTCGTCTCGGTGTCGACGCCGATCATCATGCGCTGGCTTGCCGGCGTGATCATGGCGCCGCCGCGCAGACTGGCCGCAGACCTGGACATTCCACGTTCGGTCGTCAAAGAGGCGTACTGGGGTGGCCCGGTGGGCAGCAACCAACTGCAGTCCTACTTCGGCGACGTCCGAATGCTGGTCGACGAGATCGGCATGACCAACCGCACGGCCAAGTACCTGTGGAAGAAGCTCCGCATCGACGGCTCGGTCTCCCGATTCCGCGGCGAGCCGGACCGTTCCGCACTCGACTGAGCCACCGCGTATCGCGACGAAATATCAGAGTTTTGCTCGAGCTCGCCACACGCCCACTCGCGCAATCAGCAGATGATTACCGCAGAGTGTCCATCTGGCGGTAGGAATCCCCCAGGTGGTCGAGGTGCTTTCGCATCAGGTCCATCGCGCCCATGGAATCGCCGTCGGCGACGACGTCGGGAATCGCGCGATGGTCGTGGTCGACGCACGTCCAGAAGCCGTCCGGGGCGTGGTCGCGGCCGAACCTGCCCGACAACACCCGGAAGACGGGTGCAGTGATCAACTCGAGCAGCGGGTTCTGGGCCGCGCGGAGCAGGACCAGGTGGAACTCCTGATTCTTGGTGAACGTTTCCGGACCCTGGGCGTCGGTGGGGTCGAAGATCGTCTCGCGTAGCTGCGCGATGTGCTCGTCGGTGCGACGGAACGCGGCGATTCCCGCGGCCGGCACCTCCATAAGGTTGCGCACCTCCATCAGCTGATCCACGGTCACGGTCTCCGCGGCTGCCATCAAGGCGACGCCCGTTTCCAGGTGGGCACTGATGTGCCCGACGGTGGGGGCCGAGACGAAGCTGCCGCCGGTGACTCCGCGCGTCGTCTGAATGAGATTCTGGCTGGCCAAAGACCTGAGTGCTTCGCGAATGGTGCTCCTGCCGACCCCGAACTCTGCGGTCAGCTCGGCATCCCCGGGCAGCCGTTGACCTGGTTGAAGTTCTCCCGACAGGATGCGCTCACGCAAATGCGTGGCCAGGACTGCATACGCAGGTCCGCTTTTCGGCACCGTATCGGTCACGTCGAGGTCCTCACTGTCCGTTCGTCGCATAGTTCGGTCACACAGTCCGGTAGCAGAGTCCGGTTGCCGATGAGCCTAACCTCTGGAACGCGGACCAGCTGGGCGAATCATCGGTTCTTTTGCAGTGACATGCCCTGGCCGAACCGGTGGGAGGTGCTCGCCGGAGTCTCTGTAAAGCAGAAACATCAGAGGTATTGCGTTCGCCGGGATCGGCAGGCACTATGACTCGTGTCACCTTGCATCAGTGATCCACGACACTTGCAGGGTCGAAAGAGCCTACTCAGCACCTCTCCGCTCCACAGTGGGCGCCGGCAGAAACGGAAGCTTTGATGAAACGAATTGGAGTCGATGTCGGAGGAACGTTCACCGACCTCGTGCTGTGGGACGACGACGGCACCGTCGTGGTGCACAAGACGCCGTCGACCAATCACGATCCCTCCATCGGCACCATGGACGGCATCGCCGTTCTCGCCGAACGAGCGGAGATCGATCCGTCGGAGATCGACATGTTCTTCCACGGTACGACGGTGGCGACGAACATCGTGCTCGAGCACAACGGATGCGACGTCGGCATGATCACCACCGAAGGTTTCCGCGACCTTCTCCACATCGCCCGCAAGAAGCGCCCGCTCAATTACTCGAACTACCAGGACCTTCCGTGGCAGAAGTGGCAATTGGTGCCGCGCCGTAACCGGCGCGTCGTACCGGAACGCATCGATGCCGCGGGCACCGTCCTGACTCCGCTCGACGAGGACGCCGTACGCGAGCAGGTGCGCCTGCTGAAGCAGCGCGGAGTGCAGGCGATCGCTGTCGCGTTCCTGCACTCCTACCGCAACCCGACGCACGAGCAACGCGTCAAGGCGATCATCGCCGAGGAATTCCCCGATGTGTTCGTCTCCCTCTCCAGCGAGGTCGCACCGCAATACCGCGAGTACGAGCGCTTTTCGACGGCTGCGCTGAACGCATTCATCGGCCCGAAGACCTCCAAGTACATCGCGAACCTGGCAGGCAAGGCGCGGGATGCCCAGGTCGGCGAGGACGTTCACCTGATGACCTCCGCGGGCGGCCTCGTGACATCGCGCAGCGCGAGCGAGATCCCGGTGTCGCTGCTGACAAGTGGTGTCATCGCCGGTCTGCTCGGCGGATGCGCAATCGGCAAGGCGTCGGGATATCCGAGCGTCATCACCCTCGACGTCGGTGGCACCTCCGCCGACGTCGGCGTGGCACCCGACGGTGCACTGCGCATGAAACACCTGCTCGACACCCGCATCGGTGACTACCACGCCATGGTGCCGATGGCCGAGGTCGACACCATCGGTGCCGGTGGTGGATCCATCGCTGTCGTCGACGACGGTGGCATGTTCCGCGTCGGGCCGCGCAGTGCGGGAGCCGTGCCGGGTCCTGCCTGTTACGACCGCGGCGGCACCGAACCCACCTCGACCGACGCCATGGTGTCGATGGGCTGGCTGCGCGAGAACAGTTTCCTCTCCGGCACCATGGAAGTGAAGCCCGAACTCGCCCGTGAGGCCATTCAGTCCCACATCGCGGACAAGCTCGGCACCCCGCTCGACGAAGCGGCAATGGGCATCTTCAAGATTCTGGCGCACTCGATGACCGAGGCCATCAGCCTGCACTCCGTGCGCAAAGGGTATGACCCACGCGACTTCTCGCTGATCGCCGAGGGCGGCGCCGGGCCTCTGTTCGCATGGCAGATCGCCGACCAACTCGGTATCCCTCGCGTGATCGTGCCGGGCCACCCCGGCATCACCTCGGCCGTCGGGCTCCTGACCACCGACATCCGTTACGAGGTGCCCACGACGGTGTGGACGTCGTCGGCCGACCCGGACATCGAACTGGTCGCGTCGCAGATGGAACGGTTGTCCCAACAGGCGATCGCGCAGCTCGAAGCCGACGGCGTTGCCGCCGAGAACATCTCGCTCGAACGTAGCGTCGACTGTCGGTACGTCGGCCAGGGTTACGAACTTCGCGTCCAGGCACCCGACGGCGCCATCGACGACGTGTGGATCAAGACCACCGCCGAGGCGTTCCACGAAGCCCACGGCCGTACCTACTCACAACGCTTCGACGACAAGCCTGTGCAACTCATCAACATCAGGGTCACCGGCGTCGGCGCGGTTCCTCACGTCCGCATCGCCGACATCGAGAAAGGCGGCGCCGACGCGTCGGCCGCGATCAAGACCACGACGCAGGCTCTCTTCTGGGCCGACGAGACAGCCAAACCCGAGTGGGTGGAGACGCCGGTCTACGAGCGATCGCTGCTGCTCGCCGGCAACACGTTCGACGGGCCCGCCATCGTCGAACAGTTCGACTCGACCACCATCGTCGGTATGAATCAGCGCGCAGAAGTCGACGCCGTCGGCCACATCATCATCGAGAGGAAATCCGCATGAGCAAGGCGCTGATGCCCAAGACCGGAGTGTCACTCGCCGGTGAGGCGACACGAACGTGGAACGACGTCGAGGTCGACCCGATCACGTTGCGTGTCATCGGTGGTGCACTGCAGTCCATGGCCAAGGAAATGGCGCAGGTCCTCTACCGAATGGCGTATTCGAGCCTCATCCGCGAGTCCGAGGACCTCGGCGCGGGCATCTTCGACGTCAACGGACGAGAGCTCTGCGAATCGGATTCCACACCCATGCACTGCGGTTCGATTCCCGCCTACATTCGCGGCGTCAACCGTCGGCTCGCGGGAACGTACAAGCCGGGCGATGTCATCCTGCACAATCATCCGTACCACGGGGCGGCGCACTCGCCGGACTACGGCGTGATCATCCCCATCTTCTGGCAGGGCGAGCACATCGGCTTCGCCGGCTGCACAGGTCACGTATCGGATGTCGGGGGAAACTTCCCGGGACTGTGCATGGATGTCGTCGACGTCTGGGCCGAAGGCAAACTCATGGACTCCATGAAGATCTACGAGGCCGGAGTTCGCAACGACTACCTGATCCAGCACATCCTCGACAACGTGCGCACGCCGGAGCAGAACCGCGGCGACCTCGAAGCCCTCATCGCCTGTTCGCGGATCGGGGAGAAGCGATTCACCGAGCTACTGGAGAAGTACGGCCTCGACACCGTCATGAGTGCCGGTGAGCGGTGGATGGACTACTCGGAGAAGATGCTGCGCAACAAGATTCGGGAGATACCCGACGGCAGCTACTCCGCGCCCATCGGCTACCTCGACGACGACGGCAAGAACCGCGGTGAACCGCTTGCGGTGGCCGTGCGAGTCCAGGTCGACGGCGAGGACATCCTCATCGATCTCACCGGGTCCAACAGTCAGGTGCCGACGGCGTTCAACGTCCCGTTCGAGGGTTCCGTTCTACCCGTGGCTGTCTCGGCCATCCGCACGATTCTGCTCGACGAGGACGTCACCGAGGAATTCGTGCCGCAGAACGACGGGTGCTTCCGTCCCGTCAAGGCATACGCACCCGAGGGAACCATCTTCAATCCGGACTTCCCGGCCTCGTGCTTCGCTCGCTTCTCCCAGGTCAATCGAGTGTTCGACTCGATCAACCTGGCGCTTGCATCAGTACTTCCCGATCACGCCGTCGCCGGTTCGTCCGCCGCGCTGTGTGCGATCGCGTACTCCGGGATCGCGCCGGACGGCGAATCCTATTGGGTCTACATCGAAATCAACGAGGGATCCTACGGCGGCCGGAACGGCAAGGACGGGATGGATGCCGTCGACGCGTTGATGGCCAACACCCGAAACAATCCGATCGAGGAACTCGAGCTCAATCACGCGATGCGAGCCCTGCGATACGAACTGCGTGACGAGGCCCCCGCTCCCGGGCGGTGGCGCGGCGGCATCGGCAGCGTACGCAAGTGGCTCATGGAGACCGACACGTTCCTCGGCTCGGAAGCAGACAATCGCTCCGACGCCCCGGCCGGCGCGCTGGGCGGGCACAACGGTGTGTCCGGATCCTTCACCCGCAACGCCGGGACCGATCGCGAGGAAGTGCTGTACTCCAAGGTCACTCAGGAAACCATCCGGGCCGGCGACACCCTCGAGATCAAACTTCCGTCGGGCGGCGGTTTCGGAAATCCCTTCGAGCGTGACCCGTTCCAAGTGCTCAGCGACGTGTGGGACGAGTACCTGACCGAGGAAGACGCGCGACGTGACTACGGTGTGGTCGTGAACACCGAGAACTGGACCGTCGACGAGGAAGCAACTGCGGGCCTGCGCGCCGGGAGCGCGGCCTGACCGATCTCGGCGCGGTCATCACCTGGTGTGACCGCGCCGGGTCAGGCACCGGCCCCGTGGCCGGGATGAGAATCGGCGTCAAGGACAACATCGACGTCGACGGTGTGGCCACCACGTGCGCATCGAGATTCTTCGACGGGCACGTGGCGAATCGCGACGCGGAGGTCGTCGCTCGACTGCTCGACGCGGGTGCTCGGATCACTGCGAAGCTGAACATGGCCGAGTTCGCGGTCGGCGTCACCTCGCAGAACACCGCGGCCGCCGTCCCTCGAAATCCGTGGGACACGAGCCGGGTACCCGGTGGCTCCAGCGGGGGATCGGGATCCGCTGTATCCGCGGGACTCGTCGACGCATCGCTGGGAACCGACACCGGAGGTTCGGTCCGGTTGCCGGCGTCGGCGTGCGGTGTCGTCGGACTCCGGCCGACCTGGGGAGCGATCAGCAACGACGGTGTGTTCCCGGTCAGCGAGGAGTTCGACACCGTCGGGCCGATGGCACGGACGGTCGACGGTGTTGCCCGGCTGTTCACCGTCCTCGCCGACCACCCGGGATCGGCTGCACCGACAACCCGGCGGATAGGTGTTCCCACCACGTTCTTCACCGACGACGTCGACAACGGTGTCGCCGACGCCGTCCACGTTGCAACCCGAGTTCTGGGAACCCTCGGCTACGACATCGTGCCGATCGAGATCCCGGGCGTCGCCGACGCCCAGGACATCGTCTACACCATCGTCTACTCGGACCTGGCGCACCGGCACCGAGCCCGCGTGGACCGACAACCGGAACTGTTCCAGCCCGCGACACTCGAAAGAATCTCCCTCGGGCTGAGCATCTCCGATGCCCAACGGGCGGCCGCCGTCCGCGGTCGAACGGAGTATCGCACCGGACTGAAGAAGGTGTTCACGGACGTGGACGTGGTGCTCACCCCCACGATGCCGGTGGACGTTCCCCGCATCGACGGGGGAGACGACGTCGTCGCCCAGTCTCGCCGGATGGGTCAGTTCAGTTACCCCTGGTCACTGCACGACGGTCCCACTCTTGCTGTTCCCGTCGGATTCCACTCCGGCTCGGGTATGCCGGTGGGAATGCAGCTCACCGCCGCCGCCCACCACGAACAGCAGCTGTTCGACATGGGTTCGCGCTATCAGGCGGCGACGGACTGGCACACCCACTCACCTGGGTGAGCTGGAGCGTATGGTTGTAGATACTTTATGAAGTATCTACAAAGGAAGTAACCATCATGTCCGTGTTGGAAGCCCAGCGTTACGTCCATGTCGTTGCTCCGCACCAAGCGGAGACCGTGGACGAGGCACGCGCACCCGAGCCGGCGGACGACGGCGTGGTCGTGGACATCAGGTACTGCGGGATCTGCGCGACCGACACCCACGGGTACTCGTCGGCTGCCCTGCCCCCGGCTGTGTTCGGCCACGAGTGGACCGGAACGGTCTCCGCGATCGGCAAGGACGTCACGACCGTTGCTGTCGGGCAGCGGGTCGTCGGCGGAGTGGGCCCAGCATGCGGGCGGTGCCCTCAGTGCACGGCAGGACACGCAGCGCACTGTGATTTGGCGTTCGCCGAGGCCAACGGAATCACCGACGACGCACCGGTGCACGGCGGATTCGGCACCACGCTGACCGTCTCGGCCCGTCGCGTGGTCGCGGTGCCCGACGCGCTCACGGACGAGGAAGCCGCACTCGTGGAACCGGCGACCGTGACTTTCCATGCAGTGAAGCGGACCGCCATGACGCTCGGATCGACCGTGGTGGTGCAGGGAGCCGGGCCCATCGGCTTGCTCACGGCGCAGCACGCCCGCAACGCCGGTGCCGGCCGGGTGATCGTCTCCGAACCGTCACCGCATCGCCGCGAGCAGGCGACGCGGCTCGGGTTCACCGACGTGGTGGAACCGGCCGACCTCGATCGCGTGCTGCGCGGAGCAACCAACGGACTCGGTGCCGACGTTCTCTTCGAATGCACCGGAGTGGCAAGTCTTCTCCAGCCGTCGGCACAGTTGGTTCGTCGGGGTGGAGTGCTGTCGCTGCTGGGCTACCCGGGAACGGACTCGCAGGTGAGCTACGGCGACTGGCAGAGTCGCGAGCTCACGGTCATCGGATCGCTGGCGTACTCCCACGAGGACTTCGTCGGGTCGATGACCGCGATCGCCGAGAAGCGACTCGATGTCGCGTCTCTGCACACCGGCACGATCGGGCTCGGGGAGTTGACCGACATGTTCGTCGAGCTGGATTCGGGACAGAGCACCCACGCGAAGGTCTTGGTCGATCCTCGCCGCTAGCGCCTTGTGTGAGTGGAAATGTGTCCTCCAGGACACATTTCCACTCACCTAGGGTCAGTCGGCGTTCGTCGTCGCGCCCAGGAGGTCGCGAACCCGATTGGCGACGGTGATGAACTCCGGCTGTTCCATGGTGGAGCTGTAATCTCGCTCGACAGGGAGGTCGACGTCGAGGATTTCGACGATCCGGCCGGGTCGCGGGCTCATCACGACGACCCGATTGGCCAGGTACACGGCCTCGGCCACGGAGTGTGTCACCAGCATCACCGTCGTTCCGGTTTCGCGCCAGATGCGATGCAACTCGACGTTCATCTTCTCTCGGGTGAGAGCGTCGAGAGCGCCGAACGGTTCGTCCATCAGCAACACTTCGGGCTCGTGCAGCAGGGCGCGGCACAGCGAGACTCGTTGCTGCATACCGCCGGACAGTTCGTGGGGGAGTGCGTTCTCGAAACCACTGAGGCCGGTCATCTCGATCAGCTGGTCGGCTTTCGCGGCTGTCTGCTTGCGGTTCATGCCACGCATCTCGCCCTGCAGCAGGATGTTCTTGCGGACGGTCCGCCATTCCAGAAGTGCGGCGCGCTGGAACACGTAACCGATGCCCCGCTGCGGCCCCTTCACCTGCTTGCCGCGCAGGCTCACACTGCCGGAACTCGCATTGGTCAGTCCGGCAACAACTTTCAGCAGCGTCGATTTGCCGCATCCCGACGGTCCGGCGATGGAGACGAACTCTCCTTCTCCTACCGTGAGGTCGACATCGCTGAGCGCTGTCACGTCACCTCGTTTGGAGGAGAAGCGGACGCTCAGGTCGTCGACGGCCACTGCGGTGTCGGTCAGGACGGTTTTCGGTCGATCGAATGTGGCGGTCATGTCCTTACCTCACTGCTCGGTGGTCGTGGTGAAGGTGGAATCCCAGTACTTCGACGGCTCGTCGGCGCTCTCGAGGAGGCCGGCGTCGGAGAGAACGGTGATCGTGGACACCCAGTCCTCTTCGGAGTTGACGCCCGGCGCGTTGCCTTCGGTGTTGGGGGTGGTGAGCAGCGGGATGGTTTCCTGCCACTGCTGCAGCAATACCGACTCGGGCGGGGTCTGCGGGTCCTTGCCGACCATGGAGGCCACTGCCGCCTCGGGGTTGGCGATGGCGGCTTCGAAGGACTCGGTGGTGGCGTCGACCATGGCCTGGACCAACTCAGGGGAGCGTTCGATGGTCGACTCGTTGGCGATGAGACCGTTGCTGAAGAAGTTCAGGCCCGCGTCGGAGTACTTCAGGTACCGCATCTCGCGGCCACTCTTGTTCGCGATGTTGGGGCCCTGATCGTGTGCGAAGCCGATCAAACCGTCCACCTGGCCGGACAACATGGCGGCAACCTTGCCTGCGGAGTCGAGGCTCTGCTGGGACACCGAACTCTCCTCGACGCCGACGGCATCGAGATAGATGGGGAACGTGGTCGTCGGCGCATCGCCCGCGGAGACTGCGATGGTCTTGCCGGCGAGGTCGGCCGTGGTCTGGATGGGGCCGTCGGCGTAGACCTGGACGGCCGAGGGGGTGGTCTGCAGGAAGACACCCACGCTCTTGATCTGTACGCCCTTGTCGATGTTGGACAGGACGGCCGCGGAGTCGGCCCAGCCGAAGTCGGTCTGGTTGGATCCCGCTGCCTGCGCGGTCTTGGTCGAGCCCTGGCCGGCGGTGATGGTCAGATCGATGCCGTGCTTGGCGAAGATCCCCTCCTGGACGCCGTAGTAGAACGGGGCGTGCTCGCCGTAGGGGTACCAGTTGAGCATCAGTGATGTCGCCGTGGTTTCACCGTCGGTGCCGGGAGCCTTCTCCTCGGCGCCGCCTCCGCTGCAACCGGCGAGTACGAGGGACGATGCGGCGGCCGCCGCGATGACGAGTTTTCCGAGTTTCATTCGATTTCTCCGATGTGTCAGACGGCGGACGCGGATGCAGTGGATCGACGCGACGCGTGCCAGGGGATGAGGAACTTCTCTGCGATCTCGATGATCATGAAGAGGATGATGCCGAGGGCGGACATGATGATCAGCGCCGCGAACAACATTGCGGTGTCGATGTTTCCGTTCGCCTGGAGGATGACGTAGCCGAGTCCTTCGTTGGCTCCGACGAATTCACCGACGACCGCTCCGGTGACGGCGAGTGTCGCGGCGATCTTCAGTCCGGACATCAACTGCGGCAACGATGCCGGGAACCGGACCTTGCCGAAGGTCTTCCATTTGCTGGCGCCCATCGTGGAGGTGAGTTCGAGGATCTCGGGGTCCACCGAACGCAGTCCGGCCATGCCGGCGATGACGATGGGGAAGAACGCCATCAACACGGCGACGAGGATCTTGGGGCTGGCTCCGAATCCGAGCCACACGACGAACAGTGGTGCGATGGCGATCTTGGGAATGACCTGAGCGAAGAGGATGAGCGGATACATCGTCTTCTCGATGCTCGACGAGTAGATCATCAGCACCGCAACAGCTTCGCCGACGAGCGCGGCGATCACGAATCCGGCGATGGTCTCGTACGTGGTGACCCAGGTGTGCCCGGCGAGGTACGAGGCATTGTCCGCCATTGTCGACCAGGTGTCGCTGGGCGACGGGAGGATGTAGGGCGCGACGAGTTCCGACTCGGTCACCGCCCACCATGCAGCTACCAGTACGGCCACGAGCGCGAGCGGGCGCCACAGTCCGGACCACGTGTTTCGGAAGGAGGGCAGAATGTTCTTGAAGCTCCGTCGATGATCCGTCGGCGCAGGGTGTGTTGCCGACGGCTCAGCGGAACGGATCTCGACCGACGTTGTTACCGCCATGAGAAGTCCTCGAGCTAGTAGTGGGCGGGCTACGACGCTCCCGCTGGAATGCGCTTTCCGAAGCTGAAGCGAATGTAGTGTGACCGCGCCCACACTGTCAAGAGTTCTTAAAGTTCACCTGGTCAGAGCGCTGCTCGCACGCAACACGACGGTGCCGGGGGCGTACTCGTGCGTGTTTTGCTCCCCGTCGAGAGCGAGCTTCACCGCACGCTCACCGATCTCCACGAGCGACAGGGCGACGGTCGTCAGGCTCGGAAAGTGATCCCGCAGCGTCGGGATGTCGTCGAAACCCGCGACGCAGATATCGTCGGGCACGCGAAGGCCCTGGCTGCGCCACGCCGCAATGGCGCCGATCGCCATCACGTCCGTGACGGCGAAGACGCAGGGCGGCGCGGTCTCGGAGCCGGGATGCAATTCCAGCGCCGCGGCGAGGCGTCGGGCAGCGCTGAAACCGCCGTCCCGTGAGAAGTCGCCCGCCACTTCGATTTCCGGGGCCAAACCGTGCCTGGCCAGGGCGTCGACGAAACCGTTTCGCCGGTCCACCGACGTGCGGATGTTGCCGGGCCCGCCGATGATCGCGAACCGTCGGTGACCCTCGCCGATCAATGCCTCGGCGAGTGCCGCTGACGCCACGAAGTTCTCCGGTTCGACGGCCGCGCCGAACGGTAGCGGTTGCCCGATGACCACCACTTTTCCGTCGTTCTTTCGATACGCAGCGAATTCCTTCTCCAGATCTCGATCCAGGTCACCGCTCTGACGCGAGCCGGCCAGAATGATGGCGTCGGCGCGGTGCGAGATGAAGGTGCTGACCGACTGGCGTTCGATGTCGAAATCGCGCTCTGTGCTGGCCAGGAGGACCAGCTTGCCGGCTGCGCGCGCCTCGTTCTGCACTCCGCGCACGATCGAGGAGAAGTACGGATCCGCAACGTCGTGGACCACCAGCCCGATCAGGCCGGTGGAGGACCGCGCGAGCGCCTGGGCCTGGGCATTCGCCACATAGCCGAGGTCTGCCGCGGCTGCGCGAACCCGGTCTGCGACGCCTTCTCCCGGGATTCGCGAGGAACCGTTGAGGACTCTCGACGCAGTGGCCTGGGAAACCCCGGCCGCCGCGGCCACGTCCTGCAGTCTGACTGCCGCCATGATCGATTCTCCTCGAGTTGCCGCTTGACCAACCGACGTGGACAGCATAGCTTGGAAAGCGCATTCCGAAGCTGACTTGTTCGCTCGACGCGTGTGGAACTTTCCGCCACACCGTTTCTGGAACCCTTCCCGACGGCTCAGCCCGTCCCCAGCCCTGAACGTCCGTGAACACCTCGACGTCCCTCCTGAAGAACAGGCAACTGCTATGCCCAACCCCACTCGTACCCTGCGTATCGCCATGAACGGTGTCACCGGCCGCATGGGTTACCGTCAGCACCTCCTGCGTTCGATCCTCCCCATTCGCGAGGAAGGCGGCGTCCTTCTCGCCGACGGCTCACGCGTCCAGGTCGAGCCGATCCTCGTCGGTCGCAACGAAGCCAAGCTGCAGGAACTCGCCGCACTGCACGGCATCACGGAATACAGCACCGACGCCGCATCCGTCATCGACGATCAGAGCATCGACATCTACTTCGACGCCCAGGTGACCTCGCGACGGGCCGAAGCACTGGCGTCGGCGATGAAGGCGGGCAAGCACATCTTCACCGAGAAGCCGACCGCAGAGACCCTCACCGAAGCGATCGAACTGGCCCGCATCGCCGAGAACGCCTCCGTCACCGCAGGAGTCGTGCACGACAAGCTCTACCTGCCAGGGTTGGTGAAGCTCAAGAGACTGGTCGACGAGGGATTCTTCGGTCGAATTCTCTCGCTGCGAGGCGAATTCGGCTACTGGGTCTTCGAAGGCGACGGTCAGCCGGCGCAGCGTCCCAGCTGGAACTACCGCTCCGAGGACGGCGGCGGCATCATCATCGACATGTTCTGCCACTGGAACTACGTTCTCGAAGGCATCCTCGGCAAGGTCGAGACCGTCACCGCCAAAGCGTCGACCCACATCCCGACACGCTGGGACGAGCAGGGGCGCGAATACACAGCGACCGCCGACGATTCCGCCTACGGCATCTTCGAGCTCGAGAACGGCGTCGTCGCCCAGATCAATTCGTCGTGGGCGGTGCGGGTGTTCCGCGACGAACTCGTCGAATTCCAGGTCGACGGCACGCACGGCTCCGCAGTCGCCGGGCTGCGCACATGCGTCGCCCAGCACCGATCCCACACACCGAAGCCCGTGTGGAACCCGGATCTCCCGGTGACGGAACCGTTCCGCGAGCAGTGGCTCGACGTACCCGCGAACGCGGAGCTCGACAACGGCTTCAAGCTGCAGTGGGAAGAATTCCTCCGTGACGTGATCGCCGAGCGACCACACCGGTACGGATTGCTCTCCGCCGCTCGGGGAGTGCAACTGGCCGAGCTCGGTCTCCGCAGCTCCGCCGAAGGCCGCCGACTCGACGTTCCGGAGATCACGCTGTGACCGCGGTCGATCAGCGTGTGGCGATAGCATTGCCGGGCAGAGGCATTCACACGCTGGGAGAGCCAGGGGAGTGGACACGGCCGACGAGCCCGATCACCTCGCGCATCGTCTACGCCGCCGCGCACGTCGTCCCGCGTGCGACCGGAGACAACACGCCCGGCGCACTCGCGGACATCGACTGGGACGCAACGCTTGCCTACCGTCGCGAACTCTGGTCCTACGGACTCGGCGTCGCCGACGCCATGGACACAGCCCAGCGCGGGATGGGGTTGGACTGGGCCGCGACCGCGGAGCTGATCAGGCGTTCGGGTGCGGAAGCGGCACGGGTCGGGGGACTGCTGGCCTGTGGTGCCGGAACGGACCAACTGGACCTCGACGCCGTGCCGACGGGTCCAGCCGGGCTCGAGATGGTCCTGGGCGCCTACCGTGAGCAGATCGCCGTCGTCACCGAAGCAGGTGCCAACGTCATCGTCATGGCCTCGCGCGCTCTCGCCAAGGTCGCGGCGTCACCGGACGACTACCGCTACGTCTACTCGACGTTGCTTCGCGAAGTCGATCGGCCCGTCATCCTGCACTGGCTGGGCACCATGTTCGACCCGGCACTCGCCGGTTACTGGGGAAGCGTCGACATCGACGAGGCCACCTCGGTGTTCCGCGGACTCGTCGACGAGCACGCGGACAAGGTCGACGGCGTCAAGGTCTCCCTGCTCGACGCACAGCACGAGATCGCCTTGCGCCGAGCACTACCGTCGGGCGTGCGGTTGTACACCGGAGACGACTTCAACTACCCGGAGTTGATCATCGGCGACGAGCACGGCCACTCCGACGCTTTGCTCGGCATCTTCGCCGGCATCTACCCCGCGGCGTCGACGGCCCTGCAGGAACTCGACCGCGGCAATACCGTACGTGCAGAGGAGATCCTGCGCTCGACGCAAGAGCTGGGACGCCATATCTTCTCCGCGCCCACCTATTACTACAAGACCGGTATCGCCTTCCTGTCCTGGCTGCGCGGAAAACAACCGGGGTTCTCGATGGTCGGGGGCTTGGCGTCGGGCCGAAGCGTCGAACATCTGACGCAGTTGTTCGTCCTGGCCGACAGAGCAGGTCTGCTCGACGATCCCGCGTTGGCCGTGCACCGAATGGAGCTGTTCCTGGAACTGAACGGAGTCACGTCGTGACGCTTGCCTGCTACGACCTCGACAACCCCTACGCTGCATTGTCGTTGAACACCAAGACGGTCAACAGGTGGACCTTGAAGGAAGCAGTCGACGGCGCCGCCCGCGCCGGGCTCGGCGCCGTCGGCCCATGGCGAGACCGCGTACACGAAGTCGGTGTGGCGCAGGCTGCAAAGCTGGTGTCCGACGCAGGCCTGCGCGTATCGAGCCTGTGCCGAGGCGGATTTCTGACCGCCCTCGACGACGACGGGCTCGACGACAACCGCCGTGCACTCGACGAGGCTGCAGAACTCGGAGCGCCGGAACTGGTCATGGTGATGGGAGGAATCCCGGACAAGGACCTGATCGGCGCCCGCGCCCGCGTCGAAGATCGCTTGGCCCAGTTGGTTCCCTACGCCCGCGAGCGGGGAGTACGAATCGCACTCGAACCGCTGCATCCGATGTACGTTGCCGACCGCGCCGTCATCTCCACTCTGGGACAGGCACTGTCCATGGCCGAACCCCACCCGGCCGAGACCGTCGGCGTCGTCGTCGACACCTTCCACATCTGGTGGGATCCAAACCTGGAAGAGCTGATCCGCACCGCGGGACGACGCGGCCGCATCAGCTCCTACCAGGTGTGCGACTGGCTGGTTCCGATGGAAGCGGACCCACTGCTCTCCCGCGGAATGATGGGGGACGGCGTCATCGACTTCACGACCATCGGCACCTGGGTACGCGAGGCAGGCTATCGCGGCGACGTCGAAGTCGAGATCTTCAACACCGCAGTCTGGGACACCGACTGCGACCTGGTCGTCGACACGATGAAACAGCGCTACCGCGACCTGGTGCTACCGGCTCTCGTGGGATGAGCGTGGACGGGGATCGCCGCAACCTGGCCTACAGTTGTCGGCGATACCCGGTCACATCCCTAGTAGGAGCTGTTTCGTTTGAGTTGGATCCGCATGAACGACGTCGCCAAGGGATACGACGGCAAGGTGATGCTTCGCGAGGTGTTCTTCAAGCTCGCCGACGGCGACAGGATCGGCCTGATCGGACGCAACGGCACCGGCAAGACGACCCTGCTGCAGCTGCTGTTGGGGCGTGAGCAGCCGGATTCCGGAATCGTCGACGTCACCGACGGTGCCCGCATCGGGTACTTCTCCCAGTTCTCGGAACTCGACGGTGAGCGCAGCATCCAAGCCGAGCTGGAGTCGCTCTTCACGGCAGTGCATGCGATCGAATCCGAGCTCGCCGAGGTCGAGGCATCGTTGGGTGGCGATCTGGACGAGAAGCAGATGTACAAGCTGGTCGATCGCCAGGCCGAGTTGCTCGAGGCGATGGACAGCAGCGGTGGCTGGACCTACCACCAACAGATCGACACCGTGCTGTCCATGCTCGGGTTCAACGCCGACCGTCGGGATCTTCCCGTCGGCAAGTTGTCCGGCGGCTGGAGAAACCGCGCCGCGCTCGCGAAGATTCTGCTCGAAGCGCCGGACGTACTGTTGCTCGACGAGCCCACCAACTTCCTCGACGTCGCAGGCATCGCGTGGCTCGAACGCTGGCTGCGAGACTTCCGCGGAGCCCTGCTGGTGGTGTCGCACGACCGGCACTTCCTCGAGCAGGTGGTCACCAGCATCGTCGAGATCGAGAACCATCACCTGCAGACGTACGACGGTTCGTACTCGGAATACGTTGTGCAGAAGCAGTTCCGGCTGAAGAACCTCGAACGAGAATTCAGTAGCGAACAGCAG
This sequence comes from Rhodococcus sp. RS1C4, assembly GCF_002258225.1. NCBI lineage: Bacteria > Bacillati > Actinomycetota > Actinomycetes > Mycobacteriales > Nocardiaceae > Rhodococcus > Rhodococcus sp. RS1C4. The sequence continues at coordinate 75,660 of NZ_NOXZ01000035.1, forward strand.
TTGCTGGCGTACGAACAGGAAGCCATCTCCGATAGAAAAGAAGCACTGAAGAACCCGAGCGGCGTCCTCAAGCGCAGGCTCGCGAACATCAAGAAGGCCAAGAATCCTCGACCCGTCGACACCGTGGTCACCGCCATCTACGGGGGCCTGCACGTCCACGACAACCTGGCGGAAATAGCCGGGATCTCCAAACGCCATGGTGATCAGGATCTTTTCTCCGACGTGTCCTTCGAGATTCACCGAGGAGACCGGATCGCGATCACCGGCCCCAACGGATGCGGAAAGACAACTCTCGTCGACATCCTCACCGGCGCACAGCAACCCGACGCCGGCAAGGTCAAGTGGAAGACCAAAGCGCCGTCGTTCATCTACTACAACAAGGTACTCGCGGACCTGGACCCCGACGACACCGTCACGCACGCAGTGAACGCCATGCCCGGCAGCCTGGCATTCACCGCCACGAAGAAGGAAGTAAATCGCTTCCTGACCTTGCTCCAATTCTCGGAACTCGATCTCAAGACGCGCATCGGCGTCCTGTCCGGCGGGCAGAAAGCACGTGTCGCTTTGGCACAGTGCCTGTTGTTCGGAGCAGGCGTCATCGTCCTCGACGAGCCCACCAACCACCTGGACCTGGCCAGTACACAAGTGCTCGAACGCGCCCTCATCGCCTTCCCCGGCGCCGTGATCCTCGTCAGCCACGACCGGTTCTTCGTCGAAAAAGTGGCCGTGCGGCAACTGTCCTTCGACGGCCAGGGCGGCGTCGCCGAAACTGCCGGGGTGCAGATGCCGCTGTGACGTGGGACGGCAGCCAATATTTCGGACATATGGAACACTCGGCAGGGTGAAACGCGCCCCCTTCGTGATTCCTGCCCTTGCTGCAGTCACCGCGCTTGCGGCGGCATGCGGATCCTCCGATCCGACACCGGCCGCAGCGCCTGACGCCACGTCCTCGTCTCAGGCGCCGGCGTCGTCGGCATCGACACCTTCTCCGTCGAACGCCGATATCTACACCCTGCCGGGAACGGATGTGTTTCCCGAAGGCATCGCCGCCGACGACGAGACGTTCTACGTGACGTCGACGGGTGACGGAACGGTGTTCCGGGGAACGCTGGGCACCCCTGAGCTGCAGGTGTTCCTGCCCGGCGGTGCAGACGGGCGAACCGCCGCGGCGGGCCTCGACGTCTCCGACGGCGACGACGACGACAACAACGACAACGACGTCGACGACGTGAACCGGCTCGTCATCGCAGGGGGACCCACCGGCAAGGTCTGGGTCTACGACAGTGTGTCCGGTGCCCTCGTCGGCACGTTCACCAACGGCCTCGGCGAGGACGCGACATTCCTGAACGACGTCGCGATCGCCGACAACGGCGACGTGTTCGTCACCGATTCGCGCAGCCCCGCGCTGTTCCGCATTCCGGCAGTGCAGGTGCGCGACGGAGCTCAGGACGGTCCGCTCGAAACCTTCGTCGACTTCGACGGCACCCCGTTCCAGTACGGCGAGGGTTTCAACGCCAACGGCATTGTGGAGGTCGACGACGGCGCGCTGGTCGTCGCGCAGTCGTCCACCGGAAACCTGTACCGAGTCGACGGACGGTCGAAGGAAGTCACCCAGGTCGATCTCGGCGGTCGGACTCTCGTGAACGCCGACGGACTCGAGCTCGACGACGACACGCTCTACGTCGTCCGCAATCGCGACGGACTCATCTCACGGGTGGATCTGTCCGACGACGGTAGGTCCGGCCGAGTCGTCGGAGAGATCACCGACGGATCCTTCGCCTACCCGACGACCGTCGCTGCCACGGACGATCGCCTGCTCGTGGTGAACAGTCAGTTCGACAAGCGGGGAGGAGATCCGGTGGAGCCCTTCACCGTCAGCTCCATTCGAGAATAGGCGCTCAGTCCTTGTAGTAGACCACCTGATGGCTTGTCGCCAGTAGCTTCTCGTCGCTGCTCCACAGTTCGGCCGACTGATCGAAGTACCCCTTGTGGAACCGTCGGGCTGCGGCGTTCGCGAGAACGAACGAATCCGACTGCACAGCAAGATCGTCGGCCGTCGCGAAGTAGTGGATGGTGAGCGAGATGGTGCCGGCGGGCACGTACTTGCCGCGGCGCTGGAAGACTCGTGGGTAGAACACGTCGCACATGGACGTCAGTGACTCGAAATCCAATGCGCGTGCCGGGGTGTCCCTCACCCACAGGGCGATGGCGGAGTCCGCGGCTTCGTTCTCGCTCAACGGTCCTGCGGCGAAGCGCATTTCGTAGTTTCGCGCCCACGCGATGAACTCCGGGAAACCGCCGGACTCGAGCTCCGACGGCGCAGGCACGGCCGGGGGAGTCGCTTCGTCGTCGTCCCATGTGTCGCGTCGAGTGCCGAAGACGGCGGTTGCCGTCGTCGCAACGACGCCGTCCTGGGTCAATTCCAGGTACCAGTGCTGGTTCGATCGATTGGTGCGCACCGCGCGCGTCGAGATCTCGAATTCGCCCTCGGCGATGGGGCCGGCGAAGTTGATCGTGAGCGAGATCGGGTCGCCGAGACGATCCGGATGCAGACGGACAGCGCGCACGAAGGCTGCTGCCGTCACGCCACCGAACGGGCCGACCATGTTGTTGTATGGCGCCGAGGTGCGGCCCAGGAACACCCCGGGACTGATGCTCTCGAGCGCAATCGCCTCGTCGAACTGATGATCGTCGGACATCGTTCCCCTGCTCTGATCGGCGGTTCTATGCTGCGCGTCATAGTACCGGACTCGAGTAGTTTCACCGATCCGCCCACTGTTCCCTCGCGCATACAGTCGTTCGACATCGAACGAAAGGACCGGTCATGCCGAAGGTCACGAAATGGGCGCTCCCGCTGCTGGTGGCTCTCTGCCTCTCCGGTTGTGCGTTCGAGCCGCTGTCCAGGTTCTTCGGAGCGGACGCGGACAAGTACTTCGACGATCCGCGGGTCATCGCTCTGCTGGACGCCGCGCAGAAGGGGAACCTGGACGAGGTGCGTTCCCTCGTCGAGGACGGCGTAGACATCGAGTCGCCGAGCAACGACCACGACCCCAAACGCGCAGCGATCACACCTTTGCTGTGGGCGGTCGAGTTCGGTTCGGCGTCGACGGTGACCACTCTCCTGGAGGCCGGAGCCGACGCCCGCGCCCAGACCGTCGGTGGCTACAACGCCCTCAACTATGCAGTGCTGCGAGACGACATCGAATCCGTGGAGGCGCTGCTGAACTGGGACGCAACCCTCGTCGACTCACCGGACCGCTTCGGCGGCAACGCCGTTCACGGCATCGCGCTGTACGGCCGCGAGGACATGCTCGACGTGCTGATCGACGCGGGGGCGTCACTCGACACCCGTCAGACAGTGAGTCGCCAGACTCCGTTGTTCTCGGCGGCGGCCGTGAACAACGTCGACATGTGCCTGCGGCTCGTAAGAGCCGGAGCCGACGCCGGTCTTCGTAACGACACCGGTGAGACGTTCCTGCCCTCGCTGTTCCGGACGAACGACACAGTGATGAATCGCGACTTCCTGTCCTCGCGCGAGAAGCTGGTCGACGAGATGCGCGCCCGAGGATTTCCGGTCGAGACCGGCCGATGATTTCGCCGCTCGGGGCGAGTCTCACCATGTAACCGACCAGAGAGGTACGACGTCATGGCAACTCTGCTGTATTCGGCGACGATGTCGCTCGACGGATTCATCGCAGGTAGAGGCGGGGACATGTCCTGGCTGAGCGAGTACGTGGGGGAGCCGAACGAGGCTGCGGATCGATTGCTGTCCCGAATCGGGGCCATTCTGTGTGGAGCCGTCACCTTCTTCGGCGACGACCCCAATCGAGGCACGGATGCCGAGGGTGCGTTCGGTGGCCAGTACGACGGCCCCACCGTGCTGCTGACGCATCGACCTCCGGTGAATCCCATTCCCGGGGTCTCGGTCGCCACCGACCTGCACGCAGCCGTCGAACGCGCTGCCGCTGCGGCGGGGGAGCAGTATGTCAACGTGCTGGGTGCCGATGTCGCCCGGCAGTGCATCGACGAAGGGCTGCTCGACGAGATCCTGGTCTTCACGGCGCCGGTTCTCCTCGGCGACGGTGTGCGTCTCTTCGACCGCCCCGGTGGTGAACGGGTGACCCTCGAACGCATCCCCGGTGAAGTCGAGAACTGGTACCGCGTGCTTCGCTGATGCGGCCTGCGCGGTTCTGTGACTTCCACGTCGGTGACGAGCCTGAAGTCGGATTCTTCGGGCACAGTGGATCGGGTGACGATCGATATACCGCGCCTCGTGCGACCCGCCTCGGCCGGTGCCGTCGCCATCATCCTCGGTTCCATCCTCGTGCTCGTGCTGGACATTCACACCGCGGCGAGCAATGCCAGCCACCTGCGTCGAACCATCAGTGAGTACGGCCTCGGCGCCCAGCAGTGGGTCTTCACCGCAGGAGTGCTGCTTCTTGCGCTGGGATCCGCTGCGACGCTGGTGGCTGCGGTTCGCACCGGGTTGGTCAGGCCACGATCGACAGCGGCGGTCGCCCTGACGCTGTGGACCGTCGGCCTCGTCGCCGTTGTCGCCGTCCCCAAACAGGATTGGAGCAACGACGCCACACTCGGGCTCGGCGGTGCCATCCACCGGGCCGGTGCGGCAATGGCGTTCGTGAGCGTGCCGATTGCCGTGATCGCCTTCGCTCTGCCGTGGTTACGCGACGGGCGGTGGGGTGTTCGAGCGCGGTCGACGCTCGGCCTGGCATTCCTGTCGGTGGCCACGTTGCTCCCCATCCTGTACGCGCTCGTCGTCGGCGCGACCACGACGACTCCCTGGTACCGGGTCGTCACGCTGGGTTACGTCGAGCGCGCCCTGGTGGTCGCCGAGGTGCTGGCGCTCATCTCGCTGGCCCTCTGGGTTCGGGCGGCGTCGGCGAACAGGGTGCGCGAGCGTTAAGTTCCGGCCTGCCTCGTCCGGTACGCCGCGACGGCGGTGCGGTTACCGCACGCTGTGCTGCAGAACTTGCGCGATCGATTACGCGAGAGGTCGAGCACGATGCCCTCGCAGTCGGCTGCACAGATGGTCAGACGAGAGAATTCGTCGGCGCGGATGACGTCGATCATCGCCATCGCGGTCTCGACGGCGATGCGTCGCGCAAGGGGACTGTCGTCGCTGACCGCGTGCAGGTGCCAGTCGGTCTCGCCGTGGCGGACCAGTCGGGGCAAGGCGCAGGCGTCGGCCAGGATCGTGTTGACGAGCTCCACCGCAGTGTCACGGTCGCTCGTCAGCAAGGTCCGCAACGACGGACGTAGGGCGCGGACGGCATCGAGCTCGGCTGCGTCGCCGTCGAAACGTCCCGTGTAGTGGTGTCGGGCGAAGAACTCCTTCAGCTGGTCCCGGGTCACGAGTGTGTCGGGATCCTCGCCCGAGTTGGCCAAGGCTACGGCGGACACCAGCGCACCTGCGGTGTCATCGGTGAAGACCATGTTGACACCTTACCAATCGGTTCCTACTGTAATGAGCCATGACGGCGTTGACCAATGACGGAACTCCTTTGGGTGGGATGGCAGCCACTCCATCCAGGCTGGCCTCGGGCCTGGGATTGGCGGTTGTCTCATCGGCTGCGTTCGGGCTGTCCGGGCCGCTGGCGAAGAGCCTGCTCGACGCCGGGTGGACGGCTGGGTCCGCCGTCACGGCCAGGATCATGATCGCTGCCGCCGTCCTTCTGGTTCCCGGCATGTTCGCGCTACGGGGACGGTGGGCACTGCTGTCGAAGAATCTGCGCACCATCCTCGCCTACGGCGTGTTCGCCGTCGCCGGTTGCCAGTTGGCATTCTTCAACGCGGTGAACTACATGCCGGTCGGGGTGGCGCTGCTCATCGAATTCACCTCTCCGGTGGCAGTCATCGGGTGGATGTGGTTGCGGCGAGGGCAGCGCCCGACGCTGGTGACGGTCGGTGGCGCTGCCGTCGCCGCCGTCGGCCTGTTCCTGGTGCTCGATCTCGTGTCCGGTGCTCCGTTGGACCCCCTCGGGGTCCTGTGGGCGCTGGCAGCAATGGCGGGCGCGGCCGTGTACTGGATCATGTCCGCCGACGAGGGAAACGGGCTGCCCCCGTTGACGCTGGCCGCTGCCGGATTGCTGTGCGGCGGAACGATTCTGCTCGTCGCAGGCGCGCTCGGAGTGGTTCCCTTCGCGGCGAACACCGACGATGTCGTCCTCGCCGGCGCGACCATGCCCTGGTGGGGGTCTGTCCTCGGGCTGGGAATCGTGACGGCAGCGCTGGCCTACGTGTGCGGAATCGCCGCCATTCGCAGGCTGGGGTCGAGACTCGCGTCGTTCGTCGGACTCACGGAAGTGGTGTCGGCTCTGCTCTTCGCCTGGCTGCTTCTCGGTGAAACGCCACGGCTCGTTCAGATCTCGGGCGGCGTTCTCATCCTGATCGGAGTCATCGTGGTCAAGCTGGGTGAGCCGCGTATCCCGTGAATGCCGCACATATCCGAACACGCCCCCGCCGGCGGTCAGGCTCCTAGGATTGTCGTCGAACCCCGAAGTGGCCGGCACCGAGCGCGAGGAGACATCATGACGACCCGCCTGAATCCGTATCTCAACTTTCGCGGCGACGCCCGTGAGGCGCTGCAGTTCTACCACTCCGTGTTCGGAGGCGAGCTCACTCTCAACACGTTCGCAGACTTCGGTGCGAGCGACGACCCGGCCGAGAAAGACCAGATCATGCACGGCCAACTCGTCTCGCCCAGCGGTCTGACTCTGATGGGTGCGGACACGCCGTCGAGCATGAACCTGAACGTCGGCGACAACATCTCCGTCTCGCTCAGTGGCGAAGACGAGGCCGAACTGACCGGATACTGGAACACACTGGCCGACGGGGCACAGAACACGATGGGTCTGAACAAGGCCCCGTGGGGTGACACCTTCGGCATGCTCACCGACAGATTCGGCATCAACTGGCTGGTCAACATCGCAGGTTCGTGACGGAAAGTAGGCTGCCGACATGGCCGAGAACATGCACCATCGACTGAACTACATCGAACTGACAGTGACAGACCTGGCCGCAGCCCAGGCCTTCTATGCCGGCGCATTCGGCTGGGGGTTCAACAATTACGGGCCCGAGTACGCCGGAATCCAAGGCGCCGACGGGGACGAGGTCGGTGGTCTCGCGCTCTCCACCGAACCACGCCCGACCGGTGGCCCGTTCGTTCTGCTCTACTCCGACGACCTGGAAGCGTCACTGGACGCAGTGACCGCAGCCGGCGGTGAAGTGGTCAACGGGCCGTACGAATTCCCCGGAGGTCGACGCTTTCACTTCACCGACCCGAGCGGAAACGAACTGGGAATCTGGGCGGCGCAGTAGTTTCCGGCCACTACCCAGCAAGCACGGCGTCGATCTGCCCCATGGCGAGGCTCATGCCTTCCTCCATGCCCATCTCGATGAGCGTGTTCATCTGCTCGGCACTGACGAAGGTCGCGACCGTCGTCATGCGGGTACGTCCGTCGACGTCCTCGAGCGTGACGGCGGTCTTCGTGACGCCCAAGTTGTCGATGGGGTTCCAGTCGTCGTCGGCGAAACCGTCGTCGAACGACAGGCTCGACGGAGCGTCCAGTGACGTGATGCGCCACCAACCGCGGGCCTTCTCGCCGTCGGGACCGGTCATGTAATAGAGCGCCTTGCCACCTTCGACGAACTCGAGGGTGTCGAAGGTCGCGGGCCAGGTCGGTGGGCCCCACCAGCGTTCGAGCTGACGAGGGTCGGCCCAGATCTGCCACACCCGGTCGACTGTCGCGTCGAACTCGGCGACGATCGTGAAGTTCAGTCGGTCGGGGTTCTGTGTTGTGCTGATGACGCTCATGAGGGTTCTCCCTGGTCTTCGGCGAGGATATCGGCGATCCGGTCGACGCGTCGGCGCCAGATCGTTTCGTACTCGGCCAGCAGTGCTCGTGCTCTTTCGATGCCTACCAAATGAATTCGCACGATCTGCTCCCGTCCGCGCTTCTCTTTGCTCACGACCGAAGCGCGTTCCAAAATCGCAACGTGCTTCTGCACGGCCGCGAAACTCATGGAGTAGTGAGCGGCGAGCGAGGACACCGAATGCTCGTTCCGTAGAAGCCTGGACACGATGTCGCGCCGAGTGGTATCCGCGAACGCCTGGAAGAGGCGGTCGAGATCGGCATCGCTCACTTCATCTACAACCATTTGGTTGTACGTTAGGCGGTCGGGCGGCATCGGTCAAGGGTCGAGGACTTCCTGTCAGGCCTCGGCCAGTTCGGCGAGCTGCCGGGTGACGGTTCCCCACCCGTCGTGAAAACCGAGCTCGACGTGCTGCGCAGCCGTGGCTGCATCCTTGTGCATGACCGTCGCGAGATACTCGGTCCCGTCCGGGTGGTCGGCGAACGTGATGACGGCAGTGATGAACGGGTCGGTAGCCGGTCGCCAGCCTGCAGTGAGTGCATTCGTGAACACCGACCGTTCCCCGTCGACGACGTCGAGGAAGCATCCCGCGATGTGCGGCCCGAACGTCTCTCCTGTCTCACTGATCTCGGTGACGAACGATCCACCCGGTCGCAGGTCGAGGTCGACGACACGTGCCGTAGCGGGCTTCGGGACCCACCACTGTTCCAGCTGGGAGGGTGTCGTCCAGGCTTTCCACACTCGTGTGCGTGGTGCGCGAATGATCCGAGAGACGGTCAGATCGAGGTCGGATTGCGTGTGTGTCATGACGGCTCCTGTGTTTCGGTGACGAACTGTTCGAGACGGTCGGTGTGCGCTTCCCAGGTGGAACGCTGCTTCTCGAGCCACATTTCGACCGCGGAGAATGGATCCGCGACGAGCGTGCAGATACGTGTTCGCCCGGTCTTGTGGGTCAGAATGCACCCGCTGTCCTCCAGCAGGCGAATGTGTTTCAGGAAGGACGGTAGGGCCATGGAGAACGGCTCGGCCAACTCTCCGACGCTTGCCGGCCCTCGTCCGAGGCGTGCGAGAACGGCCCGTCGGGTGGGATCGGACAGTGCGTGGAAGACGAGATCGAGCGTCGGCGAAAACTGAGCCATAAGGCAAACTATCAACGTCTAATGGTTAGCGCAAGGGCTAACCATTAGCGGATGTCGATGCGGAGTTCGATACTGGACAGCATGCTTCCGGTTCTCGACCTCACACACGCGGACTCCGACCCGGTGCGCTTTCGCGCCGATCTGCTCGCCGCCGCCCACGAATCCGGGTTCTTCTACCTGACCGGCCACGGGGTGTCCGGATCCCGAATCGCAGAGGTGTTGCGCCTGGCACGGGAGTTCTTCGCCCTGGACGACGGCGCCAAGGACGAGATCTCGCAACTGAAAAGTCCGCAGTTCCGTGGATACTCGCGTCTCGGTGGAGAGCTCACCAACGGACGAACCGACTGGCGCGAACAGATCGACATCGGCCCCGAACGTGCCCTCGTCGACGGGGCAGAGGGCTACTGGCACTTGCAGGGTCCGAACCTCTGGCCGTCGGCGCTGCCGAAACTGCGTCCCGCGTTCGAAGCATGGGAACAGGAACTGTCCGACGTAGGCCTGCGGCTGCTACGACAATGGGCAACGGCCCTCGGTGCCGAACCCGGCGTGTTCGACGACGCGTTCGCACACAACCCGGCAACCCTGATCAAGGTGGTGCGGTACCCCGGAAGCTCCGAGAATCCGCAGGGAGTGGGTGCGCACAAGGATTCGGGAGTGTTGACGTTGCTGCTCGTCGAGCCGGACTCCCGAGGCCTACAGGTGGAGCTCTCGCCGGACAAGTGGATCGATGTTCCGCCCGTCCAGGACGCGTTCATCGTCAACATCGGAGAGCTCCTCGAAGTGGCAACGCAGGGATATCTGCGTGCCACCCGCCACCGCGTCGTCGCGCCCAGCGAGGGCACCGACCGAGTATCCATTCCGTTCTTCCTCAATCCAGCCCTCGACGCCGTGATTCCCATTGTCGAACTCCCGGACGAACTCGCCGCTCGAAGCCGGGGCGTCGAGGACGATCCCACCAACCCCATCTTCGCGACCTACGGCGAGAACGCATGGAAGTCGCGAACACGAGCCCACCCGGATGTCGCCGAGATCCACCACGGCATCACGGCGACCGGTCCGGGCTCGGCGTACTGAGGGTCAGTCCTCGATCTTCTCTCGCCCTCCGGTGATATCGGCGCGGTCGGCAGCAACCCGACCATGTTGCCAGCCACTGTGATTGGAAAAGCTGGTCTTCCTCGACTTCAGCTTCGGGAACATCTCGTCGAACAGCGCCGTGACGGCTCGGTCGCGTTCGGCGAAGACCGGGACCAGGGCGGTGCCGTAGTGTTCGCCGGCCTCGGTGCGAGCTCGGAGGAATGCCTCGGTGATGCGCTCCTCGACTCGCTGGGCATAGGCGAACAGGAACGACCGGCGAAAACCTCTGCCGCGCTTGCTCGGATCCACACCCACCGCGTCCAGTTCCATCGACGACTGCACCAACAACGACGTGTAGAGCAACTCGCACAAGTCGATATCGACGGGCATGCCTACCGCGGCGACGAGCTGAAAACTCCGGTAGTGAACGGTTCTGACGCCGTTGGGACGAGCGACGGAGGAGAACAACCGCATCTTCGCATCGACGTAAGGGTTGTCGACGGTGAATCTTCTGACGGCGACACGGGTGTCGATGGGGTCGGACGACCGCGCGTCGACCATCGCGGTATCGATCGCGTAGCGCGTCATCAGTTCCTGCGCCTTGGCGGAGAACGATTCTCGTTCTCCCGAGAACGACGACGATTCCGCCTTGGCCAACAATCCGCGGATCTTGTTGAGCACTTTCTCGTCCGACCTGACGCGATCGGATGGCGACTTCTCACCCCAACGAGACGGCGGTGGCCCGGTCATTTCCATGATGGGCAACCTGCGGACGGTGGCATTCAGGTGCAGGAAAGTGGTCCAGAATTCGTGCGGCGTGACTCGGCGGTTGGTGCGGAGGCCGGCGAGCTCCGCACCCGGATCGACACCGAGCGTGCGCAATTGCCCGATCCACTCCTGGGGAGCACGCGAGAACGCATGACTGCGCCGTGCGTGCTCGCCGAGAAGAACCACCAGCATCGGTGCGGCTGCCTTGTCCGCGCCCTGGCCGATGACGTGCACGAGTTCTGCAGGCATCCACCCACGCTCGAACGCCGTCTCCAGCAGCGACGCGGAGAACACCGAGCTCTCGATGCACAACCGGGCCGCCGAAAGCCGATTCTCGATGTCCATGAGCCGACCGACGAAGGCGTGCAGTGCCGTCTCGTCCGTCAGCAGACTCGACGCCAGATCGATTCCGGCGGTCATCAGAGTGTGAATGTCGATATCGATGTTGCTGTGCCCGAGCCACCACTGCGGGGCGCGAGTCAGATCCGAAGTGCCCATGAATGTTCCCCTCGTCGAAAGAGTCGTCGACGCCAGTGAGGGGCTGGCAACGCTGTCGACGAAAGTTCTATCAGGGCACTACGACATCGAATCCACTCACGTGCGACGGAGTCGCCACTGTCGGCGGGGTGGGGTTGCGACGCCGAGATCGGGGAGCAGTCCGTTGTTGAAGTCCTCGACCAGGTTCAGAACGGTCCCTTGCGCGCAGGACTTGTTGGTTCCGATGAATCCCGACGGTCCGCGCTTGATCCAGCCGGTCACGTAGGTTCCGGGAACGACCTCACCATCGGGGGAGTCGAGCACACGGCCGTCGTCGTTGGGGATGATTCCGCGACGGTCGTCGAAGGGCACACCGGGAAGCGCGACGCCTCGGTAGCCGATCGAGGTGAGCACGAGTCCGGCGTCGACGGTTTCCTTCTCGCCCGTCGCTACGCTGCGCACGCCTCCGTTTTCGTCCGTCTCGAGCGTCATCCGATCGAATTCGACTCCGGTGACCGAGGTTTCGCCGAGGATGCGGGTAGGGGAGAGCAGGTAGCGCAGCACGATGCGCCTGTTGTCGCCGCCGGGGGTGTCCTCGACGCGACGCAGCAACTGCAGCTTCTGCGCGACGGCGTGGGGAAGGTCGTCGGCGTCGGCCAGCGCGGCCGTGGTGGCATCGAGTTGGATCTCGTCGTGGTGCAGCGAGATGTCGATGCCCGGGGTCGAGAGGAGGCCGGCGAACTCGGGAACGGTGAACGCCGACTGAGCGACACCGCGTCGGCCCACGACGAGCACTTCCTCGATCTTGGACTCGCGCAGGGTCTTGACCACGTGATCCGGCACGTTGGTGCCCACGAGTCGCTCGGGATCGATGGTGAGAATGCGCGCGACGTCGAGAGCGACGTTGCCGTTGCCGACGATGACGGCGCGCTTGTGCGACAGGTCGTACCGGCGGTGCGAGTGGTCCGGGTGCCCGTTGTACCAGGCGACGAAGTCGGTCGCGGACGTCCGTCCCGGGAGGTTCGCGCCGTCGATCGTCAACTCGCGGTCGCGTGAGGCGCCCACGGCGTAGATCACCGCGTGGTGAGTCTCGAGCAGCTGGTCGTGGGTGATGTCCTTGCCGATCTCGGTATCGAGGTGGAACTCGAAACCGGACTGCGCGGCAATCTGGTCGAACAGACGCGACACCTGACGGGTCTTCTCGTGATCGGGTGCCACGCCGAGGCGAGCGAGACCGTGGGGCTGGGGGAGTCTGTCGTACACGTCGACCTTCACGCCGGGCTGCGTCAGCAACTCGTCTGCCGCGTACATGGCCGACGGGCCGGAGCCGACGATCGCCACACGGAGCGGCTCGCGTTCCTTGGTGACTGCTGGTGCAGGCGATACCGGGGCGAGGATCGGACGCGGCGGCCGTTCCTGCTTGTAGAAGTCGGAGTTGATCGTGAGGAACGGAAGCTGACTCTCGGTGAGCTTCGACTTGGGAACGATCGCGTCGACGGGGCACGCCGACACGCACGCCCCGCAGTCGACGCACGACGCCGGGTCGATGTGCAGCATCTCTGCCGTCAGGAAATCAGGCTCGTCGGGTGTCGGGTGAATGCAGTTGACGGGGCATGCGTAGACGCACGATGCGTCGCTGCAACACGATTGGGTGACAACGTGGGGCATGAGAATTCCTGACGGCAGGCGCTGCTGTGGAGAGAACTGGCGCTGTGAAGGACGGGGAGAATCAGGCGGCGAACTGGCTGGAGCTACGGTCCGGCTCGCTGCGGAAACGCGAGGCCTTGCCGTCGATTCCGCACAGCTTCCACATGAGCTTGGCCGGGCGGCTCATCATCTTGGTGTCCTTGGCGAGCATGCGCACGTCACCGAAGTAGTCCTGCAGCGTGTGCTGGGCTTCCTCGCTCTCCCAGAACAGGTCCTTCTTGACCGACGCCGGGATGTCGAACTTCTTCCAGAACCGCTTCGGGGGAATGACGATCGCGTCGCACAGCACCCGCATGACGATCGGGAAAGCGAGCGACAGGAAGAAGCGACCCACCTTGGACATCTTGGGTACGCGACGACGCAGCAGCTGGTGCGCGAAGGAGATGTGGCGTGCTTCCTCGGCAACGTGAATGGCCATGACGCCCTGCATGATCGGGTGGATTTCCTCGCCCGACCGCAGCACGCTCTTCTGGATGTGGTCGATCGGCTCCTCGCCTGCGAGGACGCCGACGAAGAACAGTTCGGGGGCGATCGACGCGAACAACGGGATGATCGGCGACAGCATCTTCATCGGCCGACTCATGCCGGGTGCGTCGTTGTCGACCCGGTTGACCATTTCCTGGAACATCAGCGTGTGGTTGCACTCTTCGATCGACTCGTGAGTGCAGTACCGCGCCTCGGCCGAACCGTTGGGCAGGGAGAAGACGTACTGCATCATCCCGCGAATGAGGATGTTCTCGAACTGCAGTCCGACCTTGGCCACGTTGGCTTGGCGCCACATGCCGATCGCGATCTTCTTGTCCTCCGGCAGAGCCTGGTACCAAGCGTGCCCACCGATCGGATCGGTCTTGGTCGGGAGAATCCACCGGCGATCGTTCTCGGTCACCGCGAACTCGGGGGACTCCCAGTCGATGTCCACGTACGGGTCGAAATGCTTGTGCACCGAGCCCTCGGACAGAAGGCGCAGAGTCTCGTTGTACTTCTCGGTCTCTGCGTCCGGGTCGATCGAGATCGTGCCGTCTTCTGACGTCAGTGTCATCGCTTCCTCCTACATGGTGCGAACGTGTTTTTAATGTAACTCGTAGTATCAGCAAAATCCAGTTTACTAGCGAGTAACTTTCAAGAACGGGTTCGACCTGCAGTTATTCGGTCGACGGCCACGCCCATATCCACCGAATCTGTGTGTGACAGGGTGCTCGAACTTGTCGCAGTGGCGATTTTGTGGAGGATCAGGCCGTCCAGGTAGTGGCACAGCGCGCGGGCGCACGACGCCGTGTCCTCGGTCGAGATGTGGATCAGAACGCTCTCTGCCCACTCGACGATCCGGGCGCGGATCGCGCCGAGCCTTGTCGCCAACTCGGGATCCGCGGCCGCTGCGGCGAAGAGTGCGAATCGCGCGGTCGTATGCGTTCGCCGCGGGCCGATCGCGTCGTCCACGAATGCGACCAGCGCTGCCGTCAGTTCCCCGCGAGACCGAGGTCGGGGTGTGGCGGACGCGTTCTCCCACGCCTCCCGGTCGAGTTCTTCGAGGTGTTCGAGCACGCCTGCGATCAAGGCGGACCGAGTGCGGAAGTAGTTCGAGGTGGTCCCCGCCGGCACGCCTGCGCGAGCGTCGACCTTGCGATGCGTGAGGCCGTGGAGCCCGTGTTCGCCTACCTGTACGAGAGCTGCTGCGGCGGTGTGTCGACGCTGGGTGGTCATGGCTCACTATAAAAGTAGTGCCATGGCACTACGATCGTAGTAGTGTCCGGAAGATGAAGTCAGCGGTGATCGTCGGGGGTGGAATTGCAGGACTCGCCGCCGCGCCGATTCTGGTCGGTGCGGGGTGGGATGTCCGTGTGCTCGAGAAGTCGGACGAGGTGTCCGCGGGTGGTACGGCTCTGGGGATGTGGCCGGAAGCGCTGCGGGCCCTGGATGCAGTCGGGGTCGGCGACGCTGTTCGATCCGCGTCGGTCGAAGTGACCGGCGCGCGATTTCTACGCCCTGACGGTTCGTGCATCGCTCGTCTGGGCGCGAAGCATTCAGCTCGTCTCGTTCCTCGACCGGATCTGCTGGAGGCGTTGGCTGCGGCGAGTCCGACAGGTGTCGTGGAGTTCGGCCGCCGGGTCGAGGCGTTGTCCGACGTGTCCGAGTGCGACGTGATCATCGCCGCCGACGGGATCAACAGCGCCATCCGGTCGGAAGTCTTCGGGCCCGAGGGGGCGCCGATTCCGTTGGGCGCTGTCGCGTGGCGGGGGACCGTCGACGGCCCATGTGTGTCCATGACGGAGACGTGGGGCCGAGGCAAGCTGTTCGGAACGACGCCCCACGACAGCCGTCGCACGAATTGGTTCGCGTCTGTGAGGCGAACGGAGCTGGGCGAGGGTGAGTCGATGGCGGAGCATTTCGCGTCGTGGCACGGCGGTGTGTCCGGCGTGGTTGCGCGAATCGATCAGCAGCGCAGCGATTTCCGTGAGCTCGCGATGATCCCGTCGATGAAGTCGTGGGTGCGTGGGAATGTCGCGCTCGTCGGTGACGCCGCGCACGCAATGGCGCCCAATCTGGGCCGTGGTGCGTGTGAGTCCCTGCTGGATGCGGTCGCTCTGGCCTCTTCCCTCGTCGAGGAGGAGACGGTCGCCGGCGCTCTGCGTAGGTACGACGCTGCTCGACGCCGCCGGGCGTACCGGATCTCGCGCGCGTCGTCGTTGGCTGGTTCGTGCGCAACTGCTCGTCGGTGGACGAGAGCGCGGGACCTGCTGGCGGGTGGTCTCGCGAGGATCGGGTGAGCTGTTGCAGTTTAGCTCAAATATGCGCTAATCTAAGCGCACAAACGAGCTAAGGAGATTCGGCAGTGACATCGAAGACCGGTCGAAGCGATCGCGCAGCCGGAGTGCTACTCGGTACGGCAACGGGGGATGCCCTCGGTGCCGGCTACGAGTTCACCCATCCAGCACCGGGCACAGTCGTCGACATGATCGGCGGCGGCCCGTTCGACTGGGCACCAGGTGAGTGGACCGACGACACATCCATGGCTGTTGCAGTGGCCCTCGCAGCCCGCGATGCGAAACCAGGAGAGGGCGCCGGACTCGATGCCGTGGCCGCCAATTTCGTCGCCTGGTACGACACCGATCCGGCCGACATCGGACATCAGACGCGGTCGGTACTCGGGTACCGAAGCGAATCCGCCGCGGACATGACACGTCGAGCGGGAACTCTCACCGGCCGCACGGGAGGAAACGGTTCGCTGATGCGCACGGCCCCCGTCGCGCTCGCGTACCTGAACGACACCACCGACGACCTGATGAACGCAGCCCGATCGATCAGTGAACTCACGCATTCCGATCCGCGGGCAGGCGAGGCGTGCCAGCTCTGGACGTTCGCGATCGCACACGCCGTCCGGCACGGAGACTTCGACGGCGTGCGCGGATGGCTGGACGTCGCCGGACACGCGGCCGACTTCTGGGCGCCACTGCTCGACGAGGCCGAGAACGGGAGCCCGACGGACTTCCCAAACAACGGGTGGGTCGTCCACGCGCTGCAGACGGCATGGTGGGCAGTAACGAAAGCCGAGCAGGTAGGACCGAAACACCTGGTGAGAACGCTCGAGCTCTGTGTTCTCGCGGGCGGTGACACCGACACCACTGCGGCGATCGCCGGAGGACTCGTCGGAGCCCGTTGGGGTGCATCGGCTGTTCCGGAGAAGTGGCAGATGATGCTGCACGGGTACCCGAACCTGACCGGCGGGGATCTCCTCACGCTTGCCGCCGAACTAACAGGAGGGGTCTGACATGGCCATCATCGACGTCGTTCGCGGCGACATCACCACGCTACGGGTCGACGCGATCGTCAACGCGGCCAATGCGACGCTTCTGGGAGGAGGGGGTGTCGACGGCGCGATCCACCGAGCAGGAGGGCCCGACATCCTCGCAGCGTGCAAGGAGCTGCGCCGCACGAGCCTGCCCGACGGCTTGGCCGCGGGCGCTTCCGTCGCGACCACCGGAGGCCGATTGCCGGCTCGGTGGGTGATTCACACTGTCGGACCACGGTATTCGGCACACGAGGATCGATCGGCAATCCTGCGATCGGCATACGTGCGCAGTTTGGCCGTCGCAGATTCGCTCGGCGCGTCGACGGTGGCGTTTCCGCTCGTGTCGGGCGGGTCGTACGGATGGCCGGTGGACGATGCAGTAGCGCAGCAGGTCGCCGCCGTCACGGGCGCTCGAACGTCCGTGGACGTGGTGACGCTCGTCGCCTTCAGCGACAGCATTGCGCGAACGACGACGCGTCTGCTGGGCTGATTCAGCGGACAGGCCGCATCCTGCGGCTAGGACCGCAACAGCGCGGACGCCGTTTCCGGCAGGACCGCGCCGACCTTCCGTCGATACAGTTCTGCCGGACGGCCACCCGCCGCGACGGACGTCGCACCGGTCCCGTCGAGGGCCGGTGACACGTGGCGTCTGAACGTGTCCTTCGGGAATCGATTCCCGAACACCACCTCGTACAACTGCTTCAGCTCGAGCAGCGTGAACTCCTCACCGAGCAGAAGCGACGGATCGATGTTCGACGCATACCGCCGGCGCAGGTCCTCGACGGCGAGAACGACCATGTCGCTGTGGTCGAACGCCAACGGCTGTGATGGCCGATCATCCTCGATGCGAACCACTTTCACACCGATGGGTAGCGAGTCGTACGGAACTGCAGCGCCGTGCGCCATCGACAGGACCCAACCGCGGTCGTCGCGGTCGGGGGCGTCGAACATGCCGATCTGGTGAAACTGCAGTGCCGCGATACCGGCCTTCGATTGCAGCACTCGATGCGCTGCATCGGACAGGCGTTCACCGGGATGAAGGAAGGTACCGGGCAGTGCAAGGCCACGAGGTGAGTCGACGGTGACCACGAACAAGGCGGACTCGTGCACGGTCAGCACTGCGACGTCGACGGCTACCGACGGACGTGGGTAATCCGTCAGTGTCGTGCCCGCGCCCTCGGTCATTCGTCGATGTTAGCGTACCCACTGCTGTTAGCGCGCTGGTGAGTTATCCACTCGGACATCGAACAACGAGGGCTGGTCGAACTGGAGGAACAGCTGGGTCTGTTCGCCGCGGGGAACCGGCGCAGGTGCAGGCCGGGCGGCGCGCTTCAGGCTCGCAGCGACGTCCTCCCAGGCTGCCGCGAATTTGTCGCACAGGACCGCGGCTCGGAGACGGCGTTCGTCGCCCAGCCGGTGGGCGTGCCCACGAAAGCGCTCGGCCGACCACAGTGCGCGCTCGGTGAGTTCGGCCAGGTCCTGGCGACGGCACAACGCATCGACAGTCGCCGCGTCCACGGGACCGCCCGTCAGCTCGCACGCGGCCCGTAGAGTGCCGAGCGTTCCACTGTCGTCGGACCACGTGACCTGTGCAAGAGCATCGGGATGTGTGTGGTCCGGATCGAACACGGTGCCGCCCAGCTCGGACGCGAACCCGGTGTCGATGCGGTCCGCGAACAGACCGAGCGAATAGATGGCGGCAGTGAGGTGCCGAGGGACGAAGGTGCGCGTCGTGACGTCGACACCTGCGAACAACTGCCCACCCGCAACGACGAAGTTGATCTCCTTCCATCGTGTGCCGAGCCAGGCCATCTTGCGTGACAGAGCAGTGGAGTGCCGAATACCGGTCACGAGAGGAGCGTGCAGTCGGACGGCCGTGGCGTCCGGACCGAGACACACGTGGACCGGTAATGCGAATCCACCGATTGCTATGTCGCCGTTGTCTTCCTGTGAGATGTCGATACCGGCTGCGCGAAGGGTGTCGATCATGAGAGCGCGAAGATGATCGATGTCCAGCGGTACCAGTGCGGTGGAATCGGTGCGGCGAGGATCGGCGGCGGTGCGAAACTGGCGTCCGCTGCCGCCCTCCGCGTCTGCGGACAGGAACGCCGGGTGGGTGACGTGCCAGACGGACCGGAACGCAGTGACGATTCGCTCCGCGAGATCAGCCGCGTCGGTGCGGTTGCACTGCAGGGAGCAGCTTTTCACTCCGAAGACGTCTCGTTCACCCGGCGTGGCCCACCCCAGTTCGCGGAGCTTCTCGTCGTCGCCCACCGGCGGCTCGATCCCGTCGTAGAGGTAGCTTCCTAGCGCAGCGTCCGACACAATCTCTCCATCCGGACCCGAGGACACTCGGATCCACGGCGAGTCCCCGTCTCTCCGGTCCACCCCAGACTCCGCACTCAACGTCAGTTCCTCACCGTCGGGCATCTCCGCGACGAACGCGGCGAGATCCGCCTGGTAGGTGCGCCACGCACTCTCGATGAAGTCGATGAGATCGAAGTTTCTGTCGTTCACTGCGCACCCCTTGTCACTGACGTCATTGCTTGCGCGGCAGCCGAATCGGCCTGCGACAAGAACTGTATCGGTGGGGTCCGACAAGTTCGGCGAGCTCAGTTCTCGCAGCCGACGCCGTCGCCGTCACGATCGAGTTTGGAGCTGTAGCCGGGATCGCCTGCGTAGATCGGTGCGGCACCGGCAGCCCGAACCGCGGCGCAGTTGGCGTAGGAGACGTACGACGGAACCGCCGCTGCCGCGGGGGCCGGTGGCACGTACTCCGGCTCGGGCTCGGCGATGTAGACCGGTGCGGGCTCGGGAACGTACGGCACGGTAGTGGTGGGCGGAGGCGCATAGACGGTGACGGTCTCGGGAGCAGGCGCGAGGGTGGTCGTCGGTGCGGTGGTAGTCGGCGCGACCGTTGCCGTGGAAGTGGTCGTCGTCGGTCGTGTGGTCGTCGGGCGGGTCGTCGGTCGTGTGGTCGTCGGGGACACCTCGGCGATAGCCGGTGCAGCGAACGCCGCCGGGGCGGGTACGTCCTCGGAGTGTGCTGTGGGAGCAACGATGCCGACGGCGACGAGCGCGGGAATGGCTGCCAAGGCAGGAGTTGCCCAGACGACTCGGCCATGGGAGGGCTTGACGATCAAGTACAGCGCACCAGCCGCGGCGACACACAGTCCGAACACGATGCCGGGGAGCGAGAAGTCCGCGATGGACGCGAGGAGGACCAGCGCGCCGAGTACTGCGGCGCACCACGCGATGATCCGGCCGATCAACGGTCGGGGTCGCTCGGGTCGTTCAGCGCCGGGGAAGACGTAGGGCTGGGAGAAAGGATCGGTCATGGGGGGAGTCCTCGAGTGCTGGAAAAGTGGCGCGTGAGCACCGTGACCAGTCGAGACGGCCGATCGATCATGTCGACGGATCGCTTTGTCGTACGACGGTGGGGCTCGAAGCGAGAATCCGGCTGCCGCGGACTGTTTCACGGGGCCGTGTGCTGTATTCCGAGCACCATGTCGTACGTACCGCGTAGTTCGTTACAGGTCGTCCGGATCCTGATCTCCGAACGGTTCCGCCAGCGACACACCCGCAAGAACGGCAGGTCGCAGTGCCTCGGGAACCGTCAATGCGTCGTCGGCGGAGACCAGTACGGTTTGCTCCTGCAAGGCGCGGATCCGGTAGTCGATCAACTGCGCCGTCCGCAGGTCCTCGCCTTCGAGGCCCTCGTAGTCCTCGTCCGCGTTGTCGAGGGGCAGGTCCTCGGTCATAGCCGCGAGCAAGGTCTGGATGGCAAAGGTGTTCGACAGGGACATCGAGACGTCGGTCTCGCTCATGCTGAGTTGGTGGCGGATGTGCTGGGTGAGGACGTCTCGAAGCACGTCGACGGATCGCGAGGAGAAACTGTCCACCGCCGAGCCCGGCACGACCCGGGTGCCGTCCGTCTCCAGAATGTCGGTGGCGAAGGCGACTGCCCAGTGGTCGAGGGCCGTGATGTTCTCGGGCTGCGGTTCGTGGTCCGAGTGGTCGTGCTCGCCTTCCTCGGACAGCGCCGTCGACAGTTCGGGAATGTCGTTCACCGAGGCACCGGATCCCACCCGATCGACCAAGGCCGCGACACCGGCCACGACGGGAAGTGCGGCCAGTGCTGCCGACTCGTCGGCCGGCGCGACGAGCGGCAACTCGATGTCGTCCGGGGCGAGGACGTCCGGATCGTTGTCGATGAAGTCGGTGAGGTCTTCCATGCAGTGCGCGAAGTCCTCGTCGCTACCGGTCCATGCGTCGGTCTCGTCGAGGAAGGTGAGGAATTCGAGCAGCGTCACGACGATGTTCGTTGCTGCGGCAGCACCGTTGTCCGGATCGGAGTCCTCGATCCGCTCGACGGCGTCGACGATGAAGTGGGCGTCGTTCGGAGTCCAGGAGGTCACGACGAATCCCGGGTTGGCCCGGTCGACCTGACCCAGCGTCGTCTTCACCAGGCTCACGACGCGGTCGGCGTGCTCACCCATGTCGCGATCGGTGAGCCAGGAGTGGAAATGTTCCAGCAGGGCATGGGGGATCGTGGATGTGCGGGCAGCGGAGCCTGCGGATTGATGCCGTCGGGCACGCGCCTTCGTTTTCGCTGCGCGCTTCTGCCCCCGGCTTGCCGGTCCTTTGGATCCCATGAGCGCCTAGTTTAATGGCTGCGACGACGCGCTCGGCGCACCGCCGCAGCCATTGTCACTAGGACGACAGCTGCGGCTGGCGGTCCGTCGGCGGCGTGACGTCGTCGTCGCTGAACGGGTCGCCGTTACGCGGGCTGTTGTACCGGGCTTCGTCGAGGATGCCCTCGCGCTTGGCGACGATCGCCGGGACGAGCGCCTGTCCGGTCACGTTGACGGCCGTGCGGCCCATGTCGACGATCGGCTCGACCGCCAGCAGCAATCCGACGCCGGCGAGTGGCAATCCGAGCGTCGACAGTGTCAGAGTCAACATCACCGTCGCACCGGTGGTTCCCGCGGTCGCGGCGGATCCGATGACGGAGACCACGACGATCAACAGGTAGTCGGTGAACGTGAGGGAGACGCCGTAGAACTGGGCGACGAAGATGGCGGCGATGGCGGGATAGATTGCCGCGCAACCGTCCATCTTGGTGGTGGCGCCCAGCGGTACTGCGAAGGATGCGTACTCACGCGGCACACCGAGATTGCGTTCGGTGACGCGCTCGGTGAGGGGCAGCGTGCCGATCGACGAGCGCGAGACGAAGCCCAGCTGCGTGGCGGGCCACACGCCGGAGAAGAACTGGCGAACCGAAAGTCCGTGCGCACGAACGATGACGGGGTACACGACGAAGAAGACGATGGCCAGGCCGACGTAGATGGCGACGGTGAACACGCCGAGGGAACCGATCGCATCCCACCCGTAGGTCGCGACCGCGTTCGCGATGAGTGCGGCCGTGCCGATGGGGGCGAGCCGGATGATCCACCACAACACCTTCTGCACGATCGCGAGCAACGATGCGTTGAAGTTCAGGAACGGCTCCGCTTTCTCGCCGATCTTCAACGCCGCGATGCCGATGGCGACCGCGATCACGAGAAGCTGGAGAATGTTGAAGCTCAGCGAAGTGGTTGCTGTGCTGGCGATTCCGTCACCGGCAGCTTCGGTGGTGACCGATGTCTTCGACCCGAGCGCGAAGAAGTTGTTCGGTACCAGCCCGGTCAGAAACGACCACCAGGAACCGACACTGCTCGGGTCCTTCGCGGACGTCGCTTCGACGCCGGTGCGTGAACCCGGTTGAGCGACCAGACCGATGACGATTCCGATGATCACGGCGATGAACGCGGTGATCGCGAACCACAACAAAGTCTGGACCGCCAACCGGGCAGCGTTGGCTACCTGGCGAAGATTCGCGATCGAGGACACGATGGCGGTGAACACCAGCGGCACGACTGCGACGGTGAGCAGCTTGACGTAACTCGACCCGATGGTGGCGACGGTGCCGACCAGCCAGTTCTCGTTACCGTCGGCCGCGTCGGGCATCGATCGTGCGATGAGACCGAGAACGACGCCGAGGATCAACCCGGCGACGATCTGAGGCCCGAAGGATTTTGCCCACGTGGGTATGCGGGACGCGCGCGTAGTACTGGGCGCAGACATGAAGATGCCTTTCGACAGGAAAAGAGGTGAGGGCGGAGAAGCCCTTCGAATCAGAGAATGCGACGCCGAGACGACTCGGTCACAGACAGAGAGAGCTCGCTTGTAGGCGCAGGTCGACGTAGCGTCGACTGGTCAGGAGCGGCATCACTTACTGGAGATTACTCCCAGTTGATTCGACCTCGAACGTGCGCCCGGGTTCAGTAGTCGACCCGGAACCCGCCGATGAGGGTGATGGTGTTGCCGTCGGGGTCGAGAACCGTCGACAACCGAACGCCTTTGTTCGCGTCGACGACGTCACCGGCGTCGATACCTCGGGATGCGAGTTCCGCGCGGTGAGCGTCGAGATCGTCGATCCCGAAATTCAGCAGACCGGTGCCTGCGCGTACGTCGTCGACGGTGACCTGCACCCACCCGACATCGGTCACCTTCCATTCGACGAGGGTCGGCATCGGGTTGTTGGTGGCAGGCGCCCCGAAGAACGACGAGTACCACGTTTCGGCTGCGTCGATGTCCGTCACCGGTACGACGGCGAGTACGTGTTCGATGGCCATGAGGTGTCCGTTCGTCAGGAGAACTGTGCTTCGTACACCTATGAAGACCCGCGCCGGCGTGCGAAGTCATCGATCTCAGGCGAAGGTGCCTTTCAGATAGCCGACGACCGCCGCGGTTTCGGGAGATCCCCGGTGGCCCAGGTACCCGTCGGGCCGCACGACGAACACCTCGGGACCGGCAATCGAATACGCGTCGCGAAACTGCCCCTGCGCGTCGACGATCACCGGCAACGTCGAGTCGACCCGCTCGGCGACCACCAGGTAGGCGTCGAGCAGGCCGTGTGCCGCAGAGAGGGCGTCAGCTGCCAGTTCCTCGTACTCCGCCACCC
>NZ_NOXZ01000066.1:0-1817 GCF_002258225.1 Rhodococcus sp. RS1C4
ACTGCGCAAAGGCCCGTTCCGGACACTCGACGCCACCGCGATGCGCGCGACGACCATCGAAGAGCTGCACAAGATGGGTATCGATCTGCCCGACGTGGATGCACCCATCGGATCGCTGTCCGGCGGCCAGCGTCAGTGTGTGGCGATCGCCCGAGCTATCTTCTTCGGCGCACGCGTGCTCATCCTCGACGAGCCGACCGCCGCGTTGGGTGTCAAGCAGTCCGGCATGGTTCTGCGATACATCTCCGCCGCGAAGGAGCAGGGCTTCGGCGTCGTGTTCATCACCCACAACCCGCATCACGCGTACATGGTGGGGGATCACTTCGTGCTCCTCAACCGTGGTCGCCAGAAGCTCGACTGCACCTACGACGAGATCAGCCTCGACGATCTCACCAAGGAAATGGCGGGCGGCGACGAACTCGAAACCCTCACCCACGAACTACGCAGGTAGAGACCTGCGAAACACGGCCCATCGACGAACGTCGGTGGGCCGTGTCTCGTCGTGCACGTCGATTGTCCGAGGTTGTCCCTGCTGTCCCGTTGTACTGCTACCGAATCGGTGCGGGCCCTGTCGTATTCCGAACGATGAGGCGCGGGACCAGCACGACAGGATCGAGGTTCGTCCTGTCGTTGTCGAGAATGTCGACCGCGAGTTCGATTGCGCGATCGGCCTGATCCGCAGGCTCTTGGCTCACTGTCGTCAGCGCGATGTGCCCGAGTTGAGCCAAGGTGCTGTTGTCGTACCCGGTCACCGAAATATGTTCGGGTACGACGATGCCTGCGACTTGTAGGGCATCCAACAGGCCGACCGCGCTTCTGTCGTTGGCTGCAACGATGGCGGTCGGTCGTGTTCCCGGATGATCGCGGACTGCGAGCCCTGCATCCGTGCCGGACACTTCGGTGAAGTCTCCGTCGAAGACTTCGATGAATTCGGCGAGGCCATGACGACGCATCGCCCGTGTGTAGCCGTCACGCCGGTCGACGGCGATGGGGTTGGAACCACCGGAAAGGTGAGCAATTCTGCTGTGCCCCAGCGACACCAGGTGATCGACGACGGCGCTCATTCCTCGGCGGTCCGTCGCACGGACTACGGCGACGCCCGAGACGCGACGACCCACCACGATGAGTGGGACACGAGTGCTCCACGAGCGCAGCGACTGTGCGGATGACTCGGATCCCAGAATCACAACCGCTTCACAGCGGAAGTCGAGCAGTGTTTCTATGACGGCCGACTCCCCGTGCGTGGGCGTCACGGCGCCCAGAACCACCTCGTAGCCTTTCGAGTCTGCTGCGGCCACCATGTGTTCGACCATCTCGGCGTGGAACGCATTCCTGATGTTCGCGACCACGCCGAGCATGTGTGTGCGGCGCAGAGTCATCAGTGCGGCAGCTCGGTTCGGTCGATAGTCGAGTTCGTCGGCCACGGCCAGAACGCGTGCGCGAGTCTCGGCGCTGGGGCCAGGAACGTCGCGAAAAATCATCGAGACCAACGCTTTCGAGACGCCGACTCGGTTCGCGATGTCCTGCATTGTCGCGGATTTGCCGTTTGCCATGTGGCTCCTCGAATTGGTGCGCCGTGTCTGCGCCGACGATCTTGACACGGAGGTGATCGATGTCTCATAGTAGCTGTACTAGACCGGTCAAATAGACCGGGACACTTGATCTCGCTTCGAGAGAAGAAGAAAGTAGTCACCCTCATGACAGAGAACTCGCTCGGTGTAGCCGTCATCGGTGGCGGTATGGCCGGACGCGCCCATGCCGCCGGGTACCGGATGGCGTCGACGCTGTTCGGCACCGACCGCCCGGATGTACGTTTG
>NZ_NOXZ01000019.1:0-95871 GCF_002258225.1 Rhodococcus sp. RS1C4
TAACCACACCGAGCACCCCCACACCAAGGACCCCTGAAGCGAGCCCACCGGAACAGGACCCACCACCAGGTCGATGACCACCAGCAGGCTGCCAGCGGCACACACGCTCCGCGTGTGCCGCGCACAGTCATGCCCGCAACAGCAAGGCCGAACGAACGGGGGCGCAGTTCGAGGCGTAAGAGAACACTGGCGGAGCGGCGGCCAGTACAGTCAGCGAGTCGAGCCTGGCGGGCAGCAGTGGTGTTCCAGCAAGCAGTGGGTCTACCAGACCGGCAGTAGCAGAATGCAGCTGCTGAGACAGGCGCATTTTCGTCGACGGACGGCCATAATCGGAGGCTATGCAGGCAGCTGGTCGGGCGGTGACCGTGGTGGTGCTGACGCTCGCGGCGACGGCGCTGGCACCCCAGCTGGCGCCGGGTGGGTTCGACGCTGTTCAGCCTCCGGTTGCGTTGCCTCCGGCACCACCACCAGCGCCCGCGGGGCCCCCGCTCACACCGGAGCAGTTGTCCGCCCGCGTGGATCCGACGGTGGTCACGATCTCCGCCGAGTTCGGCACGTACGGAGTGGCCGGAACGGGATTCGTCGTCGGCGCGGACGGGTTGGTTCTGACGAACTTCCACGTCGTCGAACAGGCGACGGATGTGACTGCCGTGCACATGGGCAACGGCCTGATCTACGACGCGTCGGTGCTGGGCTACGACAAGTCCCGTGACCTTGCGGTACTGGAGTTGGCGACCGCGTCGGATCTCCCGCCGGCGCCCATCGGGTCCTCGGCCGACCTCGCGGTCGGTGACGCGGTCACAGCCGTCGGGAATGCGGCAGGCGGCGGAGTTCTCGTCCCGGCGCCGGGGAAAATCGTCGCACTGGATCGGGTTGTCACCGCGCAGAACTCGGTCGACGGAACCAGCAACGAGCTGACCGGGATGATTCAGATCGACGCCGACGTTCGTGCCGGCGACTCGGGCGGACCGCTCGTCGACGCATGGGGAGACGTCATCGGAGTGGACGCGGCCGGGCTCTCGGACGACGCCAGAGCCACGCAAGCTCCGGAGGCGTACGCCATCCCGATCGACGACGCCATGGCCGTCGTCGAACAGGTGCGGACCGGACGCTCGGGTGGGACTGTCCACGTCGGCCCGACGCCGTATCTCGGGGTGTCGATCCGGGACGTGTCGGCTTTCCGTTCGGCGGGCCCGTCGCAGGGAGCTGCGGTGACGTCTGTTCGGAACGACTCTCCCGCAATGAGAACCGGCCTGGCCGACGGCGATGTGATCGTCTCCGTCGACGGCAGACCTGTTCGATCCTCGAAGGACATGTCGGCGGAGATGATCGGGCGCAGGCCGGGGGAGACGATGCGTCTCGAGTGGGTGACCGAGCAGGGTATTCGTCAGGAGCAACCCGTGACGCTCGAGCTGGGAACTCCCACCGCCTGATTCGCACCCGCAGTGTTCACGCCTGCAACACGGACAGGATGTTGCCGGACGGGTCGGTGAACCAGGCGATCAGCGGTCCGCCGTGGCGGAAGATCCCCTTCTCGTCGGTTCCCATGTCCGGATACTGCTGAAAGACAACTCCTTCGGCCGTCAACGCGTCGACGGCGGCGTCGATGTCCGCGACCGGAAAGTTGAGAATGGTGTACGGCGCGGGTTCGTGCCGCTCCCGCGGGTAGATCAGAATCTCGACGGCGCCGCTCAGGCGAAGGTGGAGCATGCCCATCTCACCTGTCTCGACGGTCAGCCCGAGCGTGTCCGCGTAGAACGCTCGGGCCGCCTCCATGTCGTCGACGGCGAATCCGGAGAACGGTGGTCCTGTGAGTTCGAGTGTCGGCATGGTCCGATTGTTCACCCAATGCACGTGTTCTGCAGCGAAAACCTGCTTCAGACCCGTTCCAGAACCGTCGCGTTCGCGAGCCCGCCTGCTTCGCACATCGTCTGCAGACCGAATCGGGCATCGTTCTGCTCCATGGCGTTGACCAACGTCGTCATGATTCGTGCTCCGCTTGCCCCGAGTGGGTGGCCGATCGCGATGGCTCCGCCGTTGACGTTCACCCGGGACGAGTCTGCACCGGTTTCCTTCTGCCATGCCAGAACCACCGAAGCGAAGGCCTCGTTCACCTCGAACAGATCGATGTCGGCCAGGCCCAGGCCCGCCCGCTTCAACACCTTCTCGGTCGCTGGAATGACGCCGGTGAGCATGTACAACGGATCGGATCCGACGACAGCGACGCTGTGCAGGCGCGCGAGAGGCTTCAACCCCAAGCGCGTGGCGATCTCGCTCGTCGTGATCAGCAAAGCGGCGCTGCCGTCGCTGAGCGGACTACTGTTCCCGGCGGTGACGGACCAGTCGATCTGTGGGAAGCGTTCACCTACTGCATCATCGACGAATGCCGGCCGTAGAGCAGCCATCGATTCCAGCGTTCCGCCGCTACGGATGATCTCGTCGTGATCCAACTCCGCCAGGGGTGCCAATTCTTTCGAAAACCTGCCTCCGGTGGCGGCGGCGTAGGCCTTGGCATGACTGTTCAATGCGAACTCGTCCTGAGCGGTCCGGTCGAATCCCCACTTCGCTGCGATCAGCTCGGCGCTGTGACCCTGCGCCACAAGCCCTTCGGCGTATCGTTCGCTGAAGCCGATCCCTCGCGGATCGGAACCCGGCCTGACGTTGGAACCCATCGGCACACGTCCCATGGATTCGACGCCGGCAGCAACGACGATGTCGTACGCACCGGACATGACACCCTGCGCGGCGAAATGCACTGCCTGCTGGCTGCTTCCACATTGGCGGTCCACCGTAGTGCCGGGCACGGACTCGGGGTAACCGGCAGCCAGCAGTGCCGTCCGAGCGATGTTGAAGGCTTGTTCGTCCACCTGCGTGACCGCCCCGGTGATGACGTCGTCGATCATCGCCGGGTCGATCCCGCTTCGTTCGACGACGGCCCGGAGGCTGTGCGCCAGCAGATCGGCTGGATGCACACCGTGCAGCGCCCCGCTGGCCTTGCCTTTACCGACCGGAGTACGGACCGCCTCGACGATGACTGCGTCGCGGCCGAATGTGTGTGACATGGCAAGACCCCTTCGACTGGCTTTGGTTTACCCTAGCTAGCCTGACTATATCTTTGCATAGTCAACTCGTCCAGGTGGCATACGTCACCGACGGGAGTAGCGTTCAGTACGTGACTATTCGTCTCGGTTACCAGATGCCCAATTTCAGCTACGAAGGTTCCGTCAAGGAACTGTTCCCCACGGTCATCGCGCAGGCGCGCGAGGCAGAAGCCGCGGGATTCGACACCGCGTTCGTCATGGACCACTTCTACCAACTCCCCGGAATCGGCAAGCCGGACGAGCCGATGCTCGAGGCGTACTCCGCCCTCTCGGGGCTGGCCACTGCCACGGAGACCATCCAGCTGTCGGCCCTCGTCACCGGCAACACCTACCGGAACCCGGCAATACTCGCCAAGACCGTCACCACGCTCGACGTCGTCAGCGGCGGACGCGCGATCCTCGGCATCGGTGCGGGCTGGTTCGAACTGGAGCACACCAGCTTCGGGCTCGAGTTCGGCACGTTCACGGACCGTTTCGAGCGTCTCGACGAAGCCCTCCAGATCATCGAACCCATGCTTCGCGGTCAGCGACCGACGTTCGACGGCCTCTGGTACCAGGTCGAGAACGCGATCAACGAGCCTCGCATCCGCGACGATCTGCCCATCATGCTCGGCGGCGGCGGCGAGAAGAAGACGTTCGGTCTCGCGGCGCAGTTCGCGGATCACCTCAACATCATCTGCAACGCAAGCGAATTGCCGCGCAAGGTCGCAGCCGTCGAAGCGCGCTGCGAAGAGGTGGACCGCGATCCCAAGGATCTCGAAACCAGCTTCCTCGCGTTCGTCATCATCGACGAGGACGGCGACAAGGCAGTGAAGCTGAGGAACGACTACCTGCTCTCCACCGGCGTCGACGTGTCCAACCTGTCCGACGACGATGCCGCGGCCGCCACCGATCGCATCTTCTGCGGCACTCCCGACGACATCGCCGGGCAGATCCAGAAGCGCGTTCTCGACCACGGTATCGACGGAATCATCATCAATCTGGTCACCAATGGACACGAGCCCGGCGTCGTCGAACTTGCAGGTAAAACCCTGAAGCCGCTCGTCGGGTAAAGCTGGCACGGGGGAACTGCGCGTGGCATAGTTCCCCCGTGGCTCAGCTGACTTTGAACGGGCACCGAGTGCTCGTCGCGAATCTGAACGGTGACTCGCTGCGCGCGATCACCGGATCGATGGTCGCGTACGAGGGCGACGTCGCCTTCAAGAACGCCGGAATGGGCGGTGGTGGAGGTCTGCGCGCTGCGCTCAAGCAGAAGGTGACGGGCGAATCCCTCTCTCTGATGGAGGTTT
The DNA here is from genome assembly GCF_002258225.1 of Rhodococcus sp. RS1C4. NCBI lineage: Bacteria > Bacillati > Actinomycetota > Actinomycetes > Mycobacteriales > Nocardiaceae > Rhodococcus > Rhodococcus sp. RS1C4. The sequence continues at coordinate 4,391 of NZ_NOXZ01000019.1, forward strand.
CCGGTAAAGGCACCGTCTATTTTGCCGTCGACGCCCAGGACGTCACCATCGTCGACATCTCCGGTGACTCCATGCACGTCGAAGCGTCGCAGCTACTGGCTCTCACCGGTCAGCTGAAGACCGAGGTCAAGTTCTCCGGCCTCCGCGGAGCGTCGTCGGGCCAAGGACTGTTCACGACGGTGGTCAGCGGAACCGGCCAGGTCGCACTGCTGTCGGCGGGCGGGCCGCTCATCGCGCTGGCCGTCGACCCGCAGTACCCGCTCGTCGTCGATCCCGACGCGTTCGTCGCCCACCGCGGGCAGCTGAACCAGAGCTTCGTGACGGACGTGACCTGGCGATCCGCCATCGGAGGCGGCAGCGGCGAAGCCTTCTCGCTGCGTTTCGACGGCCACGGCGTCGTCTACATCCAGCCCGAGGAGCGCTGACATGCCGCTGGAACTCGTCAACAGCAAAGTCGTCAAGTCGACCCTCGCACCGGGCCAGAACGTGTTGGCACGCAAGGGTTCCATGCTCTACTACACGGGCGACGTCCATTTCATCCCGCACTCGATGGGTGGATCGGCGGGTGCCATGCCGTCGATGGGTGGCGTGGCGGGCATGGCGGGGAGGATGATGTCCGGCGAGCACGTCGCGATGATGGCGGCCGAAGGCCAGGGTGAGGTCTTCTACGGCCACGCGGGCCTGTACGTCGAAGTGATCCACCTCGACGGGTCGTCGAGGCTGACCGTCGAAGCGGACCGCCTGCTCGCGCACGACGGTTACCTCCAGAGCTCGATCGTCGCGCTCACCTCACAGGGTGGTGTGCGTGGAGCAGTTCGAGGAGCGATGACCGGCCAGGGCTTGTTCACCACTCAGCTGACCGGGCAGGGCAGCGTTGCCGTTCTGTCTCACGGCGGGGCCATTCCACTGCAGGTCGGGCCGGAGCACCCCCAGGTGGTGGTCGATCCCCAGGCGTACGTCTGTCATATCGGAAACATCGAGGTCGACATCTCCGCCAACGTCGGATGGCGTGACGCCGTCGGTAAAGGCAGCGGCGAGGCCATCCAGTTGAAGATGACGGGCTTCGGGACTGTCTGGGTCCAGGCCTCCGAGCAGAAGTTCTAGGAGCTGACATGAGCCTCGAGATCCACACCCCACACACGCTCCCGGTCAACGACAACGTCCCCGGCAACGACTATGTCTTTTGCGTCGAACTCGCCGGCCAGCCCTGGTTCACGTCGAAGGGCGCGATGATCGCCTACTACGGCAACGTGCGCTTCGAACCGCTCGGCCAGACGTCGATGCCTGCCATCGTCGCCGCGCGATTCTCCTCGCCGCTGTACTCGAACGACTGGGTGCTCGCACAGGGTCAGGGCAAGCTGATCCTCGGCGACCGCGGCTTCAACATCAACTCCTACGACCTCGACAACGGCAATCTGACCATCCGGGCGTCGAACCTTCTTGCGTTCGAGCCGACCCTCGATCTGAAGCAGTCGATCGTTCCTGGATTCCTGACCTTGCTGGGTACCGGCAAGTTCCTGGCGTCGTCGAACGGGCAGGTCATGTTCGCCGAACCTCCACTGCGCATCGACCCGGAAGCTCTCGTCGGATGGGCCGACTGCCCGTCGCCATCGCATCACTTCGACGCAGGCTGGATGCAGAACTTTCTGGGCGCAGCGCGCGGATTCCTCGGCGCGAACAGTGGTGAAGAACGCCAGTTCGACTTCACCGGCGCAGGCACCGTGCTGATCCAGTCCAGCGAAAAGGTCCTCGACGACGGTCACCTGCTGCGCCACATCGAGTCGCAGACCGTCACCCTCGGTCAGAACAGTCTCCGGGCCCTGCACAACACGATCGGTGCACGGCTTCAGCAGTAACTCCGCAGCAGGCGCACACTGGAGACATGACCAACAACGGACCGTTCAACATCGACCCCGAAGACTTCGATCGCTTCGCCAAGGAAGCGAGCGACGGACTGCGTGACGTCGTCGGCCAGGTCGGCAAGATCATCGGCCAATCCGGTGCGATCGGGCCATGGGGTGCATTCTTCGGTGAGGCGGCAGCGCCGACGAGGAAGTCCGCTCCGGAGCCTGAGACCACCGGCGACAAAGGCGACGGCGTCTGGACCATCTACACCGTCTCCGACGACGGTGCTGCCATCGACCAGGTGTTCGCCACCGAACTCGACGCCCTGCGAGCACACAAGGACAACACCGACCCGACGAGAAAGGTGCGTTTCCTGCCCTACGGCATGAGCGTCAGCGCTCTCGACTAGACGCGAGCAGTAGAGGTCACCTCGCTGCGCTCACCACCGCATCGGCCGCCTTGTCGATCCCACCGCATCCGCGGACGTCGGCACCGATGTCGGCGAGGCGTCGGCGCATGTCCGCGGAGTCTGCGACCTTCCCGACGGCGTCGCGCAGCGATTCCACCGTCACCTCGTCGTTCTGGAGCTGGACGCCGACTCCGAGTTCCTCGAGCAGTGACGCATTTCCGAACTGATCCACCGCCTGCGGGATGGCGACCGTGGGGACCTCGAACCACAGTGCCTCGGTGCAGCCGCCCATTCCTGCGTGGGTGACGAACACCGACGCGGCACGCAGGACCGTGAGCTGCGGAACGCGCGCATGGATCTCGATGTTCGACGGCACGTCTCCTAATTCCGCTGCGTCGACACGGTTTCCGATGGAGATCACCACGTGCCAGTCCGTTCCGCCGAACGCATCGATGCAAGTGCGGTAGAACTCCGGCCGCTCGTTGAACCCGGTACCGAACGAGATGTAGAGAACGCGTGCATTCGGGGCCGTCCAGCCTGTCTCGGCAAGACGCCCGGCATCGAGACACGGGCCGACGAATTGCACCCGGTCCGGTACCCGGTCCGCATTGGGCTGCATCGCACGCGGAATCAGCGACAGAACGTGTTCGGGATGGGAGATCCAGTCCCAGGCGTCGACGTGAATACCGTTGTCGGTGAGCCATGTCGAGTACGCGGCGTGGTACTTCTGCCCCGTCTCGGATGCTCGTAGTGGACCGAGCATCTCGGACAGATCGTCCTCGTATCCATCCCATGCGACCATCGCGGGTGAGAGTTGGACGGCCTTGACGTCGTAGCGACGACCCAACACCGGTGCCGCCAGACCGCCGATGTCGTACAGGAACAGATTCGGGCGGTCCTCGTCGTAGAACGCCGCCAATCCGGCGAAGGATTCCAGCGCCTCGTCCAGGAACACGTGCATCGCCGACGCCGGGTCGTCCGGCCAGTCGTCCTCACCCTGCGGGAGGATGGAGGAGAACGAAACCACCTCCACCCCAAGGGTTTCGACCAGCCCGGCCAGCTGTTCACCGACGGCGTACGTGACCCGATGCCCGCGGCGCACCAACTCGGCGATCAGGCCGAGAGAAGGGTAGATGTGGCTCGGCGCCGTCGTGCCGATCATCGCGATGTGCATGTCGACGACGCTAACGCGTGCTCTCGCGCGGTGCTACCCGATTTACGGCGACTCGTTGGCGATGAGGTCCAGCAGGCCGGGGAACCGCTCGTTCAGTTCCGGCCTGCGCAGCGTGACCTTGCGACTGTTGCCCCGATCGACCTGGAACACCAAACCGGATTCGCGCAGAACCCGAAAATGATGCGTCAGAGTCGATTTGGTGACGCCCAACTCGAACGACATACACGTTCGCTCGGCACCGTCGTCGTCGCCGACCAGCTCGGTGATCACCTTCCTCCGCAACGGATCTGCCAACGCGGACATGACTTTGCCCAGTTCCATCTCCGACACCTCGGGGTGCCCGTTCTCGTCCATGGTCCCACTTCCTAGTTAATAGGTACGGCTTGCGTCGTACCTATGTTTCTGCTTGTCTGGTACGGCAATCATCGTACCTAGGGGGAGCCGATGCAATCCAAGAACACTCTGGTCGTCGTTCTCGCGGCGCAATTCGTCGTACCCATGTCGATCGCGGGAACGGCCATCGCACTACCGGACATCGCGCGCGACCTCGGCGACGCCCCCGGTCCGCTGCACTGGGTCGTCAACGGGTTCAACCTCGCATTCGCGCTGTTCACGGTCGTGTGGGGCGCAGTGTCGGACCGCATCGGGCACCACATCTCGTTTCGGCTCGGTGTCGCGCTGACCGGCCTGGCCGGCATCGTGAGTGCCGCCGCTCCCTCGGTGGAGATCCTCGACGCCGCCCGGGTTATCGCCGGAATCGGCGCCGCGGCTGTGCTCGTCGGATCGACATCGATCCTGTCGCATCTCTACACCGGTGCCGACCGCGCAACGGCTTTCGCCGCGTTCGGCACAGTCAACGGGCTCGGACTTGCGCTCGGCCCCACGATCTCCGGCTTCCTCGTCGGCGGAATCGGCTGGCGAGGAGTCTTTCTCGCGCAGGCAGCGGTGTTGATCGTCGCGCTGGCGGGGACAGTCGTACTGCCACGCATCCGGCCCGAACGCGTGGGCTCGGCCCCTATTCTCGACGTCGGCCTCCTACGCAACCGCACCTTCCTCGGCCTGTGCCTGGTGCCCGTCGCGGGCGCGATCGGATTCGTCACCCTCCTGACCTACCTGCCGAATGCACTCAGCGGCATCACATCGATGGATCCGACGTCCGCGGGCCTGTTCATGCTGACGATGACGGTCCCCGTTCTGCTCGCACCTGCCGTCGTGGCCAAGCTGATCACAACGGGGTCGGTTACGCCGAAGACGGTCATCGGCGTCAGTCTCGCCGCTCTCGTTCTGGGCGATCTCGGGATGCTCGCGCTGCGGCCCGACTCTTCCCTGTGGTGGATCGTGGTGCCGATGGTGGCCGTCGGCCTGGGATTCGGTCTACCCATCGGTTTGGTCGACGGAGAAGCTCTCGCGGCGGTTCCCCCGGAGCAGACCGGCACGGCTGCGGGCGTCCTCAACCTGTTCCGCATCGGCGGCGAGGCTCTGCTCGTCGCCGGCTATGCGTGGACGCTCACCGCGTTCGTCACGGCCTCGATGCCCGACAACCCCGTCGCCGACGCCACCGCAGCCGGGATTCCCGGCCATCCGCACGAGTACGCGGCGGCATTCCACGATGTCGTGGTCGTCCTTGCGCTGCTGGTCGCGGTGACAGCCGCTGCGGTCGTGCTGCTCACCCGCTCGCGCAAGCGCACTGACGTATCGTCGGCCGCGTGACTTTCCTGCAGCCGGTGACGTTGACCAACGACGTCGTGACGCTCGAACCGCTGAGCCACGACCACCTCGAAGGACTTTCCGACGCCGTTCGCGACGGTGAACTCTGGAACCTCTGGTACACCTCGGTGCCGAGGCCGGAGAACATGGCCACCGAGATCGATCGGCGACTCGGCCTGCTCGACGCCCAGTCGATGCTGCCGTTCACCGTGCGCCGTAACGACACGGGGCAGATCATCGGCATGACGACGTACATGAATGCCGACGCCGCGAACCGCCGACTGGAGATCGGGTCCACCTGGAACGCCACCTCCGCTCAGCGCAGCGGAACCAACACCGCGAGCAAATTGCTGCTGCTCACTCATGCGTTCGAGGAAATGCACTGCATCGCAGTCGAATTCCGTACCCATTGGATGAACCTGCAATCACGCACCGCCATCGCACGGCTCGGCGCCAAGCAGGACGGCATCCTGCGTAACCACCAACGCATGCCCGACGGCTCCCTGCGCGACACCGTCGTGTTCTCCATCGTCGAGTCCGAATGGCCCGCTGTTCGTAACGAGCTGGTGCGTCGACTGGCGCGGTAGTCGGCCGGTCGGCGGCACCGCCACGGTAAGTTGGCGCACGTGCGAGTCGACGGGCGGGACATTCCGGTCACCGGGAGTCTGTTGCAACCGCTCGTCCGACGGACAAGCGACATCCTGCGTGTGGTGCTGTCCGTGCTGCTGCTCGCGACGGTCATCGCGGGCTCGCTCATCACCCGTAATCAGTGGGACGCCCTCGAGATGTCGGTGTCGAACATCCTGGGTGTACTGAGCCCCGATCAGTCGAATCTGGTCTACCTTCTGTACGGCGTCGCGATTCTGGCACTGCCCTTCGGCATCCTCATCGGGTTGATCGCCGGACGGAAATGGAAGCTCCTCGCGGGGTATGCGGCGGCAGGACTCATCGCAGGCCTGTCCCTGTCCATCACCGGGACCGGTATCTCGACCCCGGACTGGCACCTCGACGTGCCGGATCGTCTCGACACCTTCCTGTCCCAGTTCCTCGACGACTCCCGTTGGATCGCGATGCTGGCTGCCGTCCTCACGGTGTCCGGCCCGTGGCTACCCGCGCGGTGGCGTCGGGTGTGGTGGTTCCTGCTGCTCGCCTTCGTGCCGATCCACCTGTTCGTCAGTACCGTCGTGCCGGCTCGGTCGATGCTCGGCCTGTCCGTCGGGTGGTTGGTCGGCGCACTGATCGTTCTCGTCGTCGGCACGCCTGCGCTCGAGGTTCCGCTCGACGCCGCCGTCCGGCTCCTCGCCAAACGCGGTCACACCGTCATCTCGCTGGAAGTACTGAAGCCTGCGGGGCCAGGCCCGCTGGTTCTCTCGGCGGCAGCGGAAGGACCGGAGCCCGAGATCATCGTCGAGATGTACGGCCAGAACCAACGTAGCGGGGGAGCCCTCCGGCAGGTGTGGCGATGGCTGTCGTTCCGTAACAGCGAGAGCGCGCCTCTGCACGCGTCGATGCGCCGAGCCGTCGAACACCGCGCACTGATGGGCATCGCCATCGGCGACCTCGGCGTCGCCAGCAGCAGGCCTCTGGCCGTGTCGGCACTCGACCGAGGTTGGGCGTTGTACGCCCACAGCGCACCCCGCGGCGTCCCCGTCGACGAGACCTCACCCGACGAGTTGGCGTCGAGCATCTGGAACGGACTCCAGACACTGCACGAGGTTCAGATCTCCCACGGTGATCTGCGCAGCGCGGAGCTCCGCAACGACGACGGCACGGCCCTGTTCGGCGGGTTCTCCAGCGCCGAACTGGGCGCATCGGACGCGCAGATGCAGTCCGACGTCGCGCAACTTCTGATCTCGACATCCGCGCTCTTCGGTGAGGAGCGGGCAGTCCGGATCGCCGTCGACACCCTCGGCGAGGACATCGTCGTCACTGCAGCCGGGCGGTTGACCAAGACCGCGATTCCCACGCGCGTGCTCGAGTCCGTCCCCGACGGCAAGGGCATCATGAAGTCGGTACGCGACGAAGTCGTGAAGCAGACCGGCACCGAGAAGATCGCCACCGAGCAGGTCACTCGCTTCACCCGGAACCAGATCATCCAACTGGTCCTGCTGATCGGTCTCGTGTACGTCGCCTACCCGTTCATCAGCGCCGTCCCGACCTTCGTCACCGAGTTGCAGACTGCCAACTGGTGGTGGGCACTGCTCGGACTCGCGGTATCGGCGCTGACGTACGTCGGTGCGGCCGCGGCACTGTGGGCGTGCGCATCCGGACTCGTCAGCTTTCGGAACCTCACGATCATGCAGGTGGCCAACACGTTCGCCGCGACGACGACGCCTGCCGGGGTCGGTGGCCTCGCGCTGAGCGTCCGCTTTCTGCAGAAGGGCGGCCTCGGCGCGGTACGTGCGACCGCCGCTGTGGCACTGCAGCAATCGGTCCAGGTGATCACGCACGTCTCGTTGCTCGTCTTCTTCTCCGTCGCCGCAGGCACATCGGCCGACCTGGCGCACTTCGTACCGGACGCGACGGTGCTCTACCTGATCGCGGGTGTCGTCCTCGGCATCCTCGGCACCGTCCTGTTCGTCCCGACGCTTCGGCGCTGGCTGCGCAATGCCGTGCGCCCGCAGCTGAAGGAGGTGTTCGGTGAACTCGGAGATCTGGCCAAGGACCCCAAACGATTCGCGATCATCGTCCTCGGCTGTGCGGCAACCACTCTGGGCGCCGCACTGGCCCTGTGGGCGAGCGTGGAAGCGTTCGGCGGCGGCACCACGTTCGTCACCGTCACCGTCGTGACGATGATCGGCGGAACCCTCGCATCGGCAGCGCCCACACCCGGTGGCGTCGGCGCCGTGGAGGCCGCCCTGATCGGCGGGCTCGCGGCGTTCGGACTCCCCGCGAGCGTCGCTGTCCCGTCGGTGCTGCTCTATCGCGTGCTCACGTGTTGGCTGCCGGTCTTCTGTGGGTGGCCGACTCTCCGATGGCTGACGAACAAGGACATGGTGTGACATGCCCACTGCCGACGAACTCCTCGGCGCCGGAGTCGTTACCGAATTGGTCCGGCACCTCGGCGGGCGAATGCCCGCGACACTGGCCACCACCAGGGACTTCGACGGACTGAGCCTGAGCGACCGTGCCCGCGTCGTCCGGGACGCCCTGCTCGCGGAACTGCCGGCGGCCTACGCGCCGTTCGAGAAGAAGATCCGCACTGCGCTGAAGAAGAGCACCTTCACCGGATGGATGATCTGGCCCGTCACCGAGGCCGTCGCCGTCAGGGCAACCACTTCCGGCAAGCCCGGCCCGGAAGGAGAGGCACCGACAACGGCGGACACCGCCACGTTCGATTCCGGCTTGGCGCTGCTCGCCGACCTCACCCCGCGTCTGACGTCCGAGTTCGCCGTCAGGACCTTCATGGACGCGAACCTGGACCGCACGCTCCAGGCCGCCCTCACGTGGACCTCACACAAGGACGAGCATGTCCGCCGACTCGCCACCGAGGGCACCCGTCCGTTCCTGCCGTGGGCGAGGAGAGTCAAGGCACTCACCGCCCGGCCCGACGCGACCGTCCCGATCCTGGACGCGCTGTACCGCGACGAGTCCGAGTACGTGCGTCGATCGGTAGCCAACCATCTGAACGATCTGAGCCGCACGGACCCGACGCTCGTCGTCACGACCGCACGCCGCTGGACCGAGGCGCCGGACGACAACACCCCGAGACTCGTTCGGCACGCGCTGCGCACCCTGGTCAAGAAGGGCGATCCCGACGCCTTGGCGCTGCTCGGTTTCGCGCCGCCCGACGGCGTCACGGTGCACGACCTGACGGTGACCCCGACGAACGTGATCAGCGGCGGCGAGCTGACGTTCCGGTTCGAGCTCGCGTCGACGTCGGAGCAGGCGGTCGCTGTCGACTACGTCCTTCACCATGTTCGAGCGAACGGCACACGCAGCCCCAAGGTCTTCAAATTGACCACACGGACGCTCGCACCCGGCTCGCCCGCGGTTCTCACACGGTCACATTCGTTCCGGCCCATCAGCACTCGCCGGTACTACCCCGGTGAACATGTGCTCGAGATTCAGGTGAACGGTTCGACCCTCGCTCGTACCGTTTTCAACCTGGGCTGATCGAGCAGATACCATGCTCGCGTGACGAAGGTACTGCATGAACTTCCTGTCGGTGAGCGCATCGGCATCGCATTCTCCGGCGGCCTGGACACGTCCGTTGCCGTGGCGTGGATGCGTGAACACGGCGCTGTCCCGTACGCGTACACCGCCGACATCGGCCAGTACGACGAACCGGATCTGTCCGACGTTCCCGCCCGTGGCCGCGCCTACGGTGCCGAGCAGGCTCGCCTCGTCGACTGCCGCGAACCGCTGGTGGAAGAGGGATTGGCCGCGCTGACGTGCGGCGCCTTCCACATTCGTTCGTCGGGGCAGACCTACTTCAACACCACACCCCTCGGCCGCGCCGTCACCGGCACTCTGCTGGTCCGCGCGATGCAGGAGGACGGCGTCTCCATCTGGGGCGACGGTTCCACCTACAAGGGCAACGACATCGAGCGGTTCTACCGCTACGGTCTGCTCGCCAACCCGGAACTGCGAATCTACAAGCCGTGGCTGGACAAGGCCTTCGTGACCGAGCTGGGTGGCCGTCAGGAAATGTCGGTCTGGCTCACCGAGCACAACCTGCCCTACCGCGACTCCGCGGAGAAGGCGTACTCCACCGACGCCAACATCTGGGGCGCGACGCACGAGGCCAAGAGCCTCGAATACCTCGACACGTCGCTCGAGATCGTCAACCCCATCATGGGTGTCCGCTTCTGGGACCCCGAGGTCGCCATCGACACCGAGGACGTCACGGTCGAGTTCGAGCGTGGCCGTCCCGTCGCGATCAACGGCAAGCGCTTCGATAATGCCGTCGACCTGGTGATGGAAGCGAACACCATCGGCGGACGTCACGGTCTCGGCATGTCCGATCAGATCGAGAACCGCATCATCGAAGCCAAGAGCCGTGGCATCTACGAGGCACCGGGCATGGCGCTGCTGCACATCACCTACGAGCGCCTGATCAACGCGGTCCACAACGAGGACACCGTCGCGTCGTACCACAACGAGGGCCGTCGACTCGGTCGGTTGCTGTACGAGGGCCGCTGGTTCGACCCGCAGGCCCTGATGCTGCGTGAAGGCCTGCAACGGTGGGTCGGCAACGTCGTCAGCGGAAGCGTCACCGTACGTCTGCGCCGCGGCCAGGACTTCACGATCCTCGATACCCAGGGATCGAACTTCAGCTACCACCCCGAGAAGCTGTCGATGGAGCGCGCGAAGGACCAGGCGTTCTTCCCCGGCGATCGCATCGGTCAGCTGACCATGCGCAACCTCGACATCGCGGACTCGCGCAGCAAGCTCGAGCAGTACGCGTCCCAGCATCAGGTCACGGCGTTCGAGGATCTCGTCGGTCAGGTTCCCGCCGGTGGGGCAGCAGCCATTTCCGCGGGCGGGAACTCCGACCAGGTCAATTCGGACGCCCTCGACCACGCCGCCATCGAGTCCGGTACCGACTGACGTCCGACTGCCCGAAACCCCGTCGCATAACCTGATCGCTGGTACGGTTCGACCAGGTCGATTCGACGGGGTGGGGGCCCTCGAAGTACAGGGAGTGCGCCTGCCTCGCTCGACGCAGGCTCGATCGGCGTCGAGCGAACGAGAGGTCCAGTGACCGTGGAGGGTGTCACCGAGTCCGGTTCGGATTCGCAGACCGATCGGTCGCACCCCCAACCGCCGACTCGGCACGGCATCAACACCTACGAACCCGACGTCCCGGTCGCCGAAGCTCCCGAGGGTGAAGCCTGGGGACGAAAGCTGATCGGGCTTCTCACCGCGTCCTTCGGTATCGCCGGCCTGTTGATGATCCCGTCGGGGCAGTTCACCGACGTGGAATCGGTGTTGGTGGCGCTGGCGTCGGCGTCGACGGTTCCCGTTGCTCTCGCCTGGATCCTGGGCCGGTGGCCCAGCCGGCGGATGGCCAACGTGTACGTCCTGTGGGCGGACATCGGCATCCTCTTCGTTCTCCTCGCGCACGAATCACCGTTCGTGGCCATGCCTGGGTGCGCGATGTTCGCCATCGTCGCGCTGTTCGCCATCGTCGGAACGTCGCCGCGAGTACTCACTGCGCACCTGATTCTCGCCGCCCTCGTTCTTGTCTATCTCGCTGTGATGGCGGCCCGCAGCGGTATGGAACCGTGGTCGGTCGCCTCACGCGTCGTCACGATCGGCTCTCTCTTCATCACACCGTTCGCGCTGCGCCCCTACATTCGCTTCCTTCGTCAACGCGCACAGGTCGGACTCCGCGACTCGTTGACCGGGTTGTGGAACCGCCGCGGACTCTTCGACATGGTCGACCAACTGAACTACGCCCGAGCAGGCACGAAGGTGGAATCCCGAGCAATCGGCGTGGTGGTCGTCGACATCGACCGGTTCAAGGCCATCAACGACCGCTACGGACACCCGACCGGTGACGCCGTTCTCGTCGAGGTCGCAGACCGGTTGCAGCAGGCGGCGTCGACCGGGAGTGGAGACGGCAGAAACGACCCGACCACGGACTCGGTGGTGTCACGGCTCGGCGGAGACGAGTTCGTCTGCGTGCACATCGGCACTCGCGCCGAGGTCGACGACGCCGAGCAGCGGCTACGCGCCGCGCTGGAAGAATCGTTCAGCGGTCCGCCCTTCACGACCAGCGTCGGATCGGCCGGAGACACGACCATTCGCGGTGACGCCACCGGCACCCTCGTCCGAAAATTGATCGCGTTGGCGGACATCGAGCTGTACCGAAACAAACAGGAACACTCCGACGGAGATCCCCGCCGCTCGCACGATCCACTGCTGGTTCGGGACCGGATCGAAAGTCTCGTCTCCGACGGCGGCCTGACGGTGGTGTTCCAGCCGATCTGCGAGACTGCGACCACTGCCGTCGTGGGATACGAAGCGCTGTCGCGCTTTCCGTTCGGACACGGATCCCCACTGATGTGGTTCAAGGACGCGACCGCGGCCGGAGTCGGACCACAACTCGAACTGGCCGCGATCGACGCCGCATTGAGTGCGATGCACGTCCTGCCGGAGACGGCGTTCGTCTCGCTGAACGCGTCCGCGTCCACCATCCGCTCGACGGATCTGCTGTCGCGGCTGCGCCCCCACCTTCACTCTCGGGTGCTCTACCTCGAAATCACCGAACACGAACGCGTGGACGACTACCGGGCCATTGCCCGATCGGTCGAGGGGCTACGAGCGGCAGGCGTTCGCATTTCCATCGACGACGTCGGCGCAGGATTCTCCGGCCTCAGGCAGGTCGTCGAACTCAAGCCCGACACACTGAAGATCGACTACACCCTCGTCCATGGGATCGACACCGACCCGACACGGCGAGCGGCGACAGCGGCTCTCGCCGCGTTCGCGCGTGAGGTCGGTGCGACCTTGATCATGGAGGGCGTGGAGACGGAGGAAGAACTCCGCGTCGCCGTCGAACTGGACGTCGACATGGTGCAGGGTTTCTACACCGGTCGTCCGGTGACCACCTAGATGTCGGACACCGTGTACTTGGTCAACCCGGGCACGGCAGCCAACAGTGGACCCAACTCGGTGGTCTTGCCCGGACCTGCCCTGAACTCACGGTACTTGGCGTCCGCCTCCGCCGATTCCCAACGCTCGTAAGCGATCCAATGGGTCTCGTCCTCCTCGTCGACGAGGACGTCCACCCCGAGGCACCCCTCGAACGCCCGCGTCTCGGCGAGCACCCGTCCGAGAACCTGCTTGCCCTCGTCGAGGGCTTCGGGCTTCAGTGTCACATCGAGCAGGGCAACCAACGTCATGGTGAATCTCCTGGGTAGTTTCTTTTCGAGCATTCGGCTGTGCAGCTGTTCGGCCCAGCCTATGCCTCGTCGTCGGACAGCGGCTTCGCATCGCGGCAGAACGCCCGCACCCGCTCGTCCGTCCAGACCTGAGCGGGGACTGCGCCGCCCAGCAACTCCCGGGTCAGTGCCGGGTCGTCGCCGAGTGGGACGTCGCTCCCCGCGATCACGACGTTGCCGTAACGACGGCCCTTGAGCATCGCCGGATCGGCGACGATCGAGGTGTACGGGAAGATCTCACCGATGGTCGCGGCCTCACGCTTCGCCATCGTCAAGTCCCGGGTGTCACCGCAGTTGACCACGTACAGCCCGCCGGGGGACAGAACCCGTCGGACATGCTCGGTGAACTGCCGGGTGGTCAGTGGCCGCGGAGTCACCGCACCGGCGAACACATCTCGCACAACCAGATCGCGACTGTTCTCGGACAAGGTTTCGGTGACGGCACGCGCCTCGCCCACCCGGATGCGGAGCAGCGGTGCACGAGGTAGATCGAACCAGTCACGTACCAACTCCGCGAGCTTGCCGTCCAACTCGACTACCACCTGCCGCGCATCGGGATACACCGCCGAGAAGTACCGCGCGAGGGTGCACGCGCCACCGCCGAGATGCAGGGCCCGCAGCTTGCCGTTCGAGGATGCGGAGCGCGAAGCAGACGTGCCCGAAGAATCGTGATGCTCGACGAGAGACGCGATCCACCTCATGTACTCGAAATCGAGCCGCTGAGGATCCAGGGCGTCGATGTGCGAGCTGGGTACGCCGTTCACCTCGAGCGTCCACCCGTCGGCGGACAGGGAATCGCGCACGAGTGTCGCTGTCCCGGTGTCGATTCGATACTCGCCGGCCTCGGCCGTTCCCGAGCGCGCCGCGGGCGGTCGACGGGATTTCGGACTGCGCGCCTTCGCACTCATGGTCGTGGTCTCATGGTCGCCGTCTCATGATTGCGACACACAGAACGCGCGTCGGACGGTCTCGGCGAGAGCCGATTTGCGGCGCTCGTGTACGGCGTCGCTCTCGTCGGAGTCGGCGACGTGGACTATCGCGGCCTGCGCCCACGTGGCTGCCAGTGCAATCACCATCGACCAGAGATCCTCCACGGCAACGTCGTTCACGACCGTCCCGCGCTTCTGCGCGTCGTGCAGCGGAGCCAGCTTCTGATTGTCGTGGTCCTCGCCGCGGTGGTGGAACAGATTCCCGGTCGGGGTTCGTTCCAGCCGCGCCCAGGTCAGCAGACGAACCAGCTGAGGGTCGCCCAGGTACATGTCGTACAGCGACGTGACGTAACCCGGCAGATCGTCGGCATCGAGGGGAACCCCGGCAATGTCTTCGTCGACGCGGGTGTCGAAGACCGTGTCGAACAGCTTGTCCTTGCTGCCGAAGTAGCTGTAGATCTGAGACTTGTTGATGGACGCGTTCGCCGCGATTCGATCCACCCGCGCGCCGGCGATTCCGTAGCGCGCGAACTCCTCGGTCGCGGCATGAAGTATCCGCTCCCGCGTTGCCACTGCGTCACCCATGCGCGCCAGCCTAGCCTGCTGTAACCAACTGGTTGGTTGCATCCTCGGCAAAAGCAGCTACGGTGGTGTGACCAACTAGTTGGTTGGAACCATCCGCCGAACACATCGACACCTCGGGAGACGCCATGCGAGCCACGACGGGATACCGCGCCACAGCACCGAACACCCCGCTGGAGAGGGCCGTTCTCGAACGACGAGAACTGCGGCCGGGCGACGTCGCCGTCGAGGTGTCGCACTGCGGCGTGTGCCATACCGACCTGCATCTGACGAGCGATCCGTCCGGCACCTACCCGGTGACACCGGGCCACGAGTTCGTCGGCACCGTCGCCGCCGTCGGCTCCGACGTCACGGACTTCTCGGTGGGCGACGCCGTGGCGGTGGGCAACATCGTCGACTCCTGCGGTCGATGCGACATGTGCGTCGCCGACCAGGAGAACTTCTGCCGCGAGTTTCCGACACTGACTTACGGCGGAACCGATCGAATCGACGGGACGACGACGATCGGCGCGTACTCGCGGGAATACGTGGTCCGCGACGCGTTCGTCTACCGCCGCCCGGTCGGCCTCGATCCGGCCGCCATTGCCCCGCTGATGTGTGCAGGTGTCACCGTCTGGGAACCGCTGCGGCGATGGAACGTGGGTCCGGGAGTACGCGTCGGGATCGCGGGGATCGGCGGTCTCGGTCACCTCGCCGTGAAGTTCACTCGAGCACTGGGCGCCGAGGTCACGGTCATCACGACGTCGGCGACGAAGGTCGGCGAGGCCGCCGCACTGGGCGCCGACAGCACGGTAGTGTCCACGAACACCGAGCAGATGTCCGCCGCGCGCGGGAGCCTCGATCTGATCGTCGATTGTGTACCCGTTCCGCACGACGTCGCGCCCTACCTGTCGCTTCTCGCCTTGGACGGCACCCTGTGCTCGCTGGGTTTCCTCGGTCCGCAGTCCATCGAGATCATGAACCTTCTCGTGGGCCGGAAGTCCTTGAGCTCGGCGGGAAGCGGTGGACGTCGCTACACGCAGGAGATGCTGGATTTCTGCGGAGAACACGGGATCACCGCGGATGTGGAGACCGTGCCGTCCGCCGAGGTGGGCCACGCGTTCGATCGGTTGAGGAAGGGCGACGTTCGCTACCGATTCGTCCTCGACATGTCCGATCTGGACTGAAGCCCCCACTGCGACGAGGAGTCGCCTTCGGGTCGACTTTGCGGGAATGGGAGCCGAGGCGCATACTGACTTGCATCGTGCAAGTCACTAGCCGCTAGGGGTAGCCATGCTCACCGAGGAACACCAGCGTTCGCAGACTTTCTCCTGGGTCAGCCCCCGAGAGGTGCTGCGTCACGCTTCGACGCTGAGCGGATTGGAAATCATGCAGGCGGTGGCCTCCGGCGAACTGCCACCACCGCCCATTGCGGTCCTCATGCAGTTCGCTCCCGTCGAGGTGAGCGACGGCAAGGTCGTCTTCGAGTGCACACCGTCCGAAGCGCACTACAACCCCATCGGTACCGTGCACGGCGGGTTGGCCTGCACCTTTCTGGACACCCTCGTGGGCTGCGCCGCGCACACGACGCTGCCCGCCGGCGTCGGCTACACCTCGATCGATCTGAACGTCAGCTACCTCAGAAACATTCTCGACACCTCCGGTCCGCTGGTCGGGACGGGAACGGTCACCAAGCGGGGCTCACGCGTGATCTTCGCCGAAGGTTCGATCGTGGACAAGGACGGTAAGCTCGTCGCTACCGGCACGAGCTCACTGCTGGTCATCCCTCCGAGGTAAGGCCGAGGTACAAACCGTGCAGCGCAACGCTTTCGACACGATGGGCTGCCCTATCGCGTCCGCGCTCGAACAGGTCGGCGAGTGGTGGACGCTCCTGATCCTGCGCGACGCCCTCGACGGCTTCACCCGGTTCGACGAGTTCGAGCAGAACCTCGGCATCGCGCCGAACATGTTGACGCGCAGGCTGAAATCGCTCGTCGAATCCGGGTTGCTCGAGCGTCGCCGGTACAGTGATCGGCCTCCGCGATTCGAGTACGTCGCCACGCAGCGCAGCCGTGAACTCAGCTCGGTCATCGTGGCGTTGTACGCGTGGGGCAACGAACACATCGAACACGAGGACCGAGAGGTCGTTCTCGTCGACGCCGACGGCGAAACCATCGACCCGGTCTTCGTCGATCGGCGTACCGGACGCACTCTGGCCGAGAGCAGAGCTCACTTCGTCGCCGGGCCTGCCGCGTCGGACATGATGCGCGAACGGCAGGATCCGGACAAGCGGCGCTCACGCAGGAGCCGGGCGGCTTCCGTCGGTCGCGAGCCGAACAGCCAACAGGCCCAACACAGTTCCCATGACGTAGCGCTGCATCCTCATCCAGGTCGGACGTAACGCCAGGAACCGAGCGATGGACCCGGCACCGACGACGATCAGCGCATTGACGGTCACCGCGACACCGATCTGCACCCCACCCAGGGCGATGCCCTGCAGGAACACCGAACCCGCCGCGGGATCGACGAACTGTGGAATCACCGAGATGTACATGACGGCCATCTTGGGGTTGAGCAGGTTGGTGAACAGCCCCATCGTGAACAATCTGCGGTTCGAATCCCGATGCAAGCCCTCGACTTCGAACACTTTCGTCGTACCGCGCACAGCCGAGACAGCCAACCACAGCAGGTAACACGCGCCGACGATCTTGATCACGAGATACAGCGTCGGGACCGCCGCGAACACGGCAGCGAGGCCGAGATTGGTGGCGATCACGTACACCACCAACCCCAGCGCGACACCGCCCAAGGACACCAGTCCAGCACAGCGTCCCTGGGAGATGCTGCGCGACACCAGATACACCATGTTGGGGCCGGGAGTCAGCACCATCGCCAGAGCGACAGCGAAGACCCCCAGCACAGCTGCCGTGGACACCATGCCTCCCACAGTGTCACCGACGGACGCCGATGTATCGGTCCACTTCTACGATCCTGGCCCGCTCACTCTTCGGACAGCTGATCCGGTGCGCCCCCGTCGGGCGCAGTCGGCTAGAGACCGATCGAATCCGCGACGACCCGGGCGAATGCCGCCATTCCCGCGGCAGTGGGATGCAGCGGCGCTGCGGGATTCGCCGGAACGACACCTTCGAGGTACCTCTCCGCGGGTGCGGCACATGCATCGTGTCCGACGCTGACCGGACGCACGTCGACGAACCGAGCACCGTGCTCGGTTGCCTGCTGGGCCAGTGCGTCGTTCATCCGGTCGACGCTCGCCTGCAGATAATCCGCATCGCGGGCCCACACCGCCTGCGTTCCGTAACACCCACCGGGGCGAACGTACGTTCCGTATCCGACGACGACCACCTGCGCGTTCGGCGCCCTCTCGCCGATGGCCTCGAAAACCTCACCCCACCCAGGAGCCGCCGCGGCGATGGCGTCGGCAAGCACATCGGTGCCTCCGGCGGTCGATGCGTCCGCGCACGACTCTCCGTTCGGCTCCGGTGAGAAGTTGACGCATCCGCGGGCCTGCCCGACGAGGTCGACGTCGTTGCCGCCGATGGTGACGGTCACCAGATCGGTGTCCGACGACAACGCATCGAGCTGCAGCGGGATCGGCCCACTGTTGGTCTGTTGTTGCTCGGTGACGATGTTCTCCGACCGCGCCCCGGAGCAGGAGACGTCCGTGAACGACGCCGCACCGACGAGCCCGGCGAGGACATGCGGATAGTTGGAGTCGGACTGCAGGCACCCGGGCGTCCCCGTCGACCGGGGAATCAACGGCCCCGATGCTGCCGAATCACCCAGTGCCACGTAGTCGATGTCCGTGCCGCCGGAGACCGTCGGCGTAAGCGATTCGAGCCCGGGCGATTCGAGCACGGACGACTCGAGCCCGGACGACTCGACCGCGGAGGACTCGGGAGCGTCGGGGGATTCGGTGGAGCAGGCGGCCAGCATGCTCACCGCGCCCAGGACGAGTGCAGCAGTGAACCTGGTGGATACAGAAATCCCCAGTGCTGCGCGCCGCATAGTGGACGACGTTACTCCCGCGCGACGACTTCCCGGACGGCGTCTGCGACCAACTCGTTCATGGCCGCGGCGTCGGGATCGTCGTTCGCGGTTCTCGACAGCACGACCACGAGAATTCGCCGCCCGTCGGGCCCGAGCAGAAGACCCGCGTCGTTGGAGACTCCATAGGACCCGGTGCCGGTCTTGTCCGCCGTCGTCCAGCCGGCTGGAACTCCGGCTCGGAAACGGGTGTCCGACGTCTGCGTGCCCGCCATCCAGTCCAGGAGCGTGGCTCTCGACGAGTTCGACAGCGGCCCGTCGGTGAGCAGGGACCGATATCCCGCGGCGAGGCCGGCCGGGGTCGTGGTGTCGCGGTCGTCGCCGGGCAGGGCGGTGTTCAGGTCGGGTTCGATGCGGTCCAGACGGAACTGAGCGTCGCCGAGGGATCGCGCGAACGCCGTCAGCTCGCCGGTCCCGCCGACTGCGTCGATCAACAGGTTGCCTGCGGTGTTGTCGCTGCGGGTCAGTGCGGCCACGCACAGCTGTTCCAGAGTCACCACCTGGCCGGCCTCCCAGTCGATCGCCGATTCCGGCACCTTGTCCTCGGCCTCGACGATGCGTGTATCGGTCAGCGACAACGTCCCGGCGTCGGCAGCGGCGAGTACGGCACCGGCCGCATACACCTTGAAGGTCGAGCAGAACGCGAATCGCTCATCCGCCCGATAGGTCGTGGTCACCTCCGAACCCAGGTCGACGGCGAACACTCCCAGCCGCGCGTCGAACCGCTGCTCGAGCGCGGCGAACTGCTTCTCGGCGCCGGTCGGCTGTTGTTCGGAGGCATCCGACTGCCTGGATCCAGCGGGGTCGGGGGAGGGGTCCGTGCCACAGGAGACCGCGAGAGCCGCCGAACCTGCGATGACGAAGAACTGCCTACGAGATCGTGTGTGCGCCATGCGTCCCAGGAGACCACGAGTACCGATTCACAGGAACCTCCCAGTGCCGACGGGCCCGTGTACCTGGTCGGGCCCGCATTCGACCGGTACCCTCGACCGGGTTCACCTGGAATACATACGAAAGACGAGACACCTATGATCACGAACTTCATCAACCTGATCCTCGGCGGCGTCGGCACCGCGTCCGCCGGCAGCAGCGGCTTCGAGTTGCAGCCGGGCGTTCTCCCCTTCGGTCTCTGACAGTTCGCTCTCCTCTGACAGCCCTCCTTCGGGTGTCCGTCACGGGTGATCGGCTGCCGATCTGCGCGACCTGCGGAGTCCAGTACGACCACGACTCCGCAGGCCGCGACGTTCTTCCCGCCACGTGCATCATCTGCGAGGACGAGCGGCAGTACGTCGGCTACGACGGCCAGCGATGGACGTCGCTCGCGGAACTCCGGGAGCAGGGCCACAGCGTCGAGATCCGTGAGGAAATTCCGGGTCTGTGGGGACTCGCGACCTCCCCCGCGCTCGCCATCGGACAGCGTGCACTCCTCGTCCCCGGCCACGGCGGGACCGTCATGTGGGATTCGGTCACCTACATCGACGACGATGCCGTCGACCGAGTCGCCCAGTTGGGCGGCATCTCCGCGATCGCACTGTCGCATCCGCACTACTACAGCTCGATGGTCGAGTGGTCCCACGCCTTCGACGACGCCCCCATCTACGTTCACGAACGTGACGCCCGTTGGCTGACGCGGACCGACAACGTCGTCCTGTGGTCCGGTAAGCGCACGGAAGTACTGCCCGGCCGCACCCTCCTCCGTGCAGGCGTCCACTTCGACGGCGGAACGGTCATGCACTGGGCCGACGGCGTCGACGGGCGCGGGGCGCTGTGCGCGGGTGACATCTTCACCGTGGTTGCCGACCGCCGCTGGGTCGGTTTCATGTACAGCTATCCCAACTTGATTCCCGAACATCCGGACACCATCCTGCGCGCCGTGAACATGGTTGCCCCGTTCGGCTTCGAATCCCTCTACGGCGCATGGTGGGACCGGATCATCACCGACGATGCCCACGCGGCGGTCGTCCGCTCTGCCCGACGGTACTTCGAGCACATCGGCGCCCGCGAACACGCACTCGCGCTGGAAAAACCGGGCACTGTGGACCGCGGCGTTATCCACAACCGTCCCGACTGACGCGGTCGTCGTTGCCGTCCACTGCTTCTCGCCGCTCGCGAACTACGGAATCGCCGTCGTCACGATCTTGACCCTGTACATCGTCAACGGAACGGTGAAGAACGTTCTCATCGCGACCATTACGAGCTCACAGAAACTGGCCGACGAAGGTAGCCACCCTGGCGATGAGCAGACCAATTGTCGGTAGTGAGTTCCGCAGTGAGGTCCGTTCCAGCGGAGCTGTAAATCGCCAGGCAGTTCATTCTGCTCGAGAACATTTGCGGTCAGGTCACACCGCGAGATTTGCTGCCGCCCAATTCATGTGCTGACATGCTCCTTCCGCCGGCGCGAGAATCGCTGGGTGCAGACGGCGTCGACTGGATAGTAGTTTCCCCCGGTGTCCATGTTGCCCAATGCTTTTACTCGCCCGGCAGCCTCTATTGACAGCGGATCGAACCCTCGAGATTGCTCCACGAGTGCAGGAGAGTCTCGCTGTCCGCAGATCTGCAGAGTAGACGGTGGAAGTCCAACTCGGCTTCGATTCGGCGGCCGCATTGTCCCGAACCGTGATGCCGCGATCGCGCAGTACTCCGGTGGCTCTTGTTGCTGCGAAGCAGTTCTCCGCAAAGTAGCCTTGGCGCGTCGAGCATGACAAACCCAGCCGCAATCCACTATCTCCGACATCGGCCATGGTTCCGGTGATGCGTCCGAGACATGACAGCTTGATTAAAGTTGTCGGCGTCAGCGTGCATGATCCCTGCCACACTTGTTCGATGACGTCCACTCTCAACGAACAGTCTCGCATCACGATGCCTCGCCCGGTTGACATGGAACCGCCACTCCAGTATTCGTCCTCTTCGACGCGAATGACGTTTCGACGCTTGGTAGTAGCCCTGAGTTCGCAGCACAACAACGACTCGCATGTGCGGCAGATCCGTGCCGCGGATCTGGGAACTGCAACATCCATACGCAGACAGGTCACTGCCGAAGACGACCAAGCGGTGGTACTACTCGATCTCGAGTTCCTGATCGCACCGACTGCACGCGCTGCACGGATCACCTATGCCGGTCTCGCTGACGCAGGCGATCCCGTTACCTCCACCGTTCGATACATAGGAACGCCGTCTGGTTTGGCCTGCCTCATCGCCGACATCGGTGCGGCACACGTAGCGGACGGGGTCACCCTCACCGATCTAGGAGACTCGGAGTCCGCTGATCTGTTCGTGACGGAAACTATCGCGGTTCTGGTCAGGGACGGCACCCTCGACATCGAAACGGCCGAAGCGCTGCGAACCGCCGCGATCTCGTGACTTCCTCTGCCGGGTATGAGGCAGAATGTGTGCACAGTATTACATCCGCGGCGAGGAAGTGACGGTGCCATGGAAGTTCGTGAACTCGAATGGTTCGTCGTTCTGGCGCGCACAGAGAATGTCACCAACGCCGCGGTCCAGTTGCATGTCAGTCAGCCGACGCTGTCGCGTGCGTTGGCCCGGATCGAACGCCAGCTCGGCGTCAAGTTGTTCGACCGGAACCAGAACCGTCTCCGGTTGAACAAATACGGCGAAATCTATCGTGCCCATGCGATGCGAGCTATTCAGGAACTGGCCCAGGGTGAGGAACGAATCAGGACCCTGGTGGATCCCGAGCGCGGAGTAGTCTCGATCGGCTTTCTCCACTCCTTCGGGTCCTGGCTCGTGCCGTCATTGTTGGACCGATACCGCGCGGCGGCGCCGCTCACCACTTTCGAACTGGAGGGCGGTGCGGCCGATTCCATAGTCGAAGCCGTGCGAAGTGGGCGTATAGACGTGGGTTTCGTGGCACCGCGGCCCAACGCCGACGATCTCGCCTGGGTGGCGCTCGGGCGCGAACTGCTCTGCCTCGAAGTGCCCCCGGGCGACGAGTTCGCCGATCGGGAGTCGATTTCGATCGCTGAGATCGCCACCCGCCCGATGATCGCCCTAGGACCGACGTACGGCCTGCGCCACGTCGTGGACAGACTGTTCGACGATGCCGGATGCGTGCCGTCGATCAGCATCGAGGCAACCGAACTGTCGACTTTGCGTGCGCTCGTGCGACACGGAAGCGGTATAGCGATCGTCCCGGTTCCGCGCGCGGATCAGCAGTCCCCCACGGTGACTGTTCCGATTTCCGACGCCAATGCCTTCCGCTTCTACGGCGCGATCACCCGCATCGACGGACCGACCGGACGTGCAGCGCAAGCGTTCTTGGACTACGTGACCGGGGAGTTCGCGACCTCGGTTCTCGAGGACGAGTGACGGTCTCCAGAGGGTTCCGGTGGCGTCGTCGGGCCGGTCGCTCGAGCGGCCCGACGGCGCACTCGATTGCTCTAAGCCGGAGCTAGGACGATGTCGAACGTGACGTCGGTCCACGACGACACCGACCGACCTTCGGGCGCCGGGCCGGACGAGTGGCGCGTGAATGACTTGATCAAGGACTCCTTGACTCCGAACACAGCGTCTTTCCAGCCGATTTCGTCACCGTCCACGAAGATATGAGTTACCAGTCGGCGGAATGCCGGCGCGGTAACCATGAAGTGCAGATGACTTGCTCGCATGGGCGAACGACGTACTGCAGCAAGCATTTCTCCCACCGGCCCATCATGCGGGATCGGGTACGGCGTCGGCGTCAAACCCCAGAATCGGAACTCGCCGTTGCCGTCCGCAAACAGATGTGCTCGGGCCGCCGTTCGATCATCGCTGTACTGGACGTCGTACCGTCCGTCCTCGTCTGCTTCCCAGACCTCGATCCTTGCGCCGGGAACCGGATTGCCTTCGATATCACGAACGCTACCGGTTACCCAGCACGGCTCGCCTGAGGCGCCGAAGGCCATGTCTCCTCCGAGTTCGATGTGCGGCGCACCGTCTACGAAAAATGGCCCGAAAACGGTTGCCTCCGTGGCATTTCCGCACGGTGGATTGTTCATGCCGATCACCTGCATCGATAGTCCGAGCACGTCGGAAAGAAGGATGAACTCCTGACGAGTGTCCGTGCAGGCCTGCCCGGTTCGGGTGAGAAATGCAATCATGGCATCCCATTCGGCTTCGGTCAGACGAAGCTCCCGTGCGGCAGCATGGACGTGACGGACCACCGTCTCCATGATGGCCCGAAGCCGGGCGTCCGACGTACCGTCGAAGGAGCGGACGACGGTGTCGACCAAACCCTGCTCACGAGTCGTCTGAACGTCGTTCTCGGTCATCACTTCTCCTGAGAATCGTTGTTTCCGAGCGGATCGCCCGCCCACGCGGCCGCTATCAACGAACGTAGATCTGCCCGATCCGCAGGTCGCGGATTCGAAGCCGGCACCAACTCGCACACAATGTCGGCAGCATGATCGATACCGTTCTCCGGCATACCCAGTTCGCGCAGCGAATCGACGACTCCCAGTTCGCGACGGAAATCGTACAGACCTTGTGCCGCCGGTGCGACACCCAGCGCATGCGGTGCACTACCCAGTGCATCCGAAACCCGTTGCGCAGCAGTCGGTGCTGCAGCGCCGTTGAAGTCCATCACGTAGGGCAACACCACCGCGTGCGTTTCAGCGTGCGAGAGCCCGAAGGCGCCCCCGAGGACATGACAGATCTTGTGATGAAGCCCGCTTCCCGCGGATGCGAACGCCACTGCCGCGAGGTACGCGCCATAGATCGTGCCTTCTCTGGCGTCGAGGTCGTCTGTGTCGGCGGCAATCCCGCGTAGGCCCGGCACGAGGGCCCGCAACCCTTCTGCACCCAGAGCAGCATTGATGGGATCGGCATTCGGCGCCCAGAATCCGTCGACCGCGTGAGCCACGGCATTGAGGCCGGACGCCACCGCCATCGGTCCGGGCAGGGACGCGAACAGCGTCGCATCGTAGATCACGATGCGCGGCAGCACATTCGGGCTCGTTCCGGTGGTCTTCCTATCTCCGTCGGTGTGGCCCCACACACTCGTTGCCTCCGACCCGGCAAACGTGGTCGGAACGGCAACGATCGGTATACCGGTCTCGCGGGCGACGTATTTGGCCAATCCTGTGGCCGAGCCCCCACCGATACAGACGACGGCGTCCGCCGACGCGCTGCGGGCCGACACAACCGCGGCCTCGCCACTGGCCACCGGCACGTGTTGAATTACCTCGCCGACCCGAGCGACGACTGGGACTCGTCGGGCGACGCCGTCGGCGATCTCGCCGACGAAGGAGTCCGCGACGAGCAGGACGCGTGAGGCACCGAGCGCATCGACCGCTGCTGCAATGTCGTCGACCGCACCTCCGCGCCGAAACATCACACGCTGCCCGGAGGTGGTGTGGTCGAAGGACTTCACTGCCCAACCTCGGCAGACACGTTCGACGTCGCTGCGATCCCGGCGATCCATCGACGAAGTACACCGGCGACGGCATCGGGCGCCTCGAGGGTCGAGAGGTGACCGACGCCGTCCAGGAGGTCGAACTCCGCGCCGGGCACCGAGTCGGCGACTTCCCGGCCGAGATCGCTCGGAGTGATCGAATCCTCGCTCCCCGCGATCACCACGGTGGGCACGTCGAGTGACGACAACTCGTCGCGGCGGTCGTCGCGCGTCATGACTGCTATCTGCTGCTCGACGAACACGTCGACGCCCAGATCGAGCGCCATCAGGGCCGCTGACTCGGCGATGTCCGACCGCCCCGGCGCGACCGCCGAGGTGATGAGTGCAACCGCCTGCTCGAACTGTCCTCGCCTGGCCATTTCGACGACGCGGAGGGAGTTGGCCCGACGGTGTTCGTCGGCCGCGATAGCGGAGGAGTTGAGCA
The DNA here is from genome assembly GCF_002258225.1 of Rhodococcus sp. RS1C4. Classification (NCBI taxonomy): domain Bacteria; kingdom Bacillati; phylum Actinomycetota; class Actinomycetes; order Mycobacteriales; family Nocardiaceae; genus Rhodococcus; species Rhodococcus sp. RS1C4. The sequence goes on from NZ_NOXZ01000019.1 coordinate 29,806, forward strand.
GGGCGAGTCCGGCCACCCGCTCCGACTGCTCGCGTATCGCGACGTCCAGCGCCACGTATCCACCCATGGAGTTTCCGGCCAGGAGGAACCTCTCGGGACTGCGCTTCAACACGCTGTCGGCCATCGCTCGGATCGAGTTACCCTCACCCCGAACGACAATGGTTTCGAGGACGCCTGCAAGCCGGTCTGCAACCGGCTGCCACAGCCTGTCATCGCACCCGAGTGCGGGGACGAACACCAGCGGCGGGAGCGCCATCACGAGGCCGCCCCGTCCACAGCGAGAATGCAGCCGGAGGTGAATCCGGCATCCTCGGACACGAGGTAAGCGACCGCGGCCGCGATTTCCGTGCCGGTACCTGTCCGACCGACCGGGATCGCTGCACGTGTAGCCGTCTGCGCGTCCTCGGACAGTGCATCGAAGATCGTCGTCACGCGGCCTTCGTTGGGCAACACCAGGCCCGGCGACACCGCGTTGACGGTGATACCCGTCTTGCCTAGATCCTTGGCCAACTGCTTGGTGAAGCCGTTGATCGCAGCCTTGGAGGCGGCGTAGGGCAACCGGGCGCCGACCGTGCCCGACGGTCCGGCCAACCCGTTCGCAACTGCAGACGAGAAGTTCACGATCCGGCCGTATCCACCTCGCTCCATGAGGGACACTGCCTCACGACTGCAGAGAAAGGCACTGGTGAGGTTGTTCTCCAGCACCTTTCTCCAGACGTCGGCACCCAGTTCGCCGAGCTGCCGCACCGGATCTGTACCACTGCCGCCCGCGGTGTTGACCAGCGCGTCGAGTCGACCGAAACGTCGATCGATCGACTCGAAGGCTGCGACCACAGCGTCCTCGTCGGAGAGGTCGACCACTTCGGTGGACAGCTCGACACCGGGTGTCACCCGCGCGATGTGCTCGCGTGTCGCATCGAGCCCGGACTTCTGCATGTCGAGGAGAACGAGCGCGAAGCCCTCTCGCGCCAATCGCTCGGCAATCTCGGCGCCGAGGCCCTGCGCAGCGCCGGTAACCGCCGCGACGCGCTTGTCGATTCTGTGTTCAGGCACGTGTTTCCTTGGATTGCAGTGTGCGTGGAAGGGTGTTCGAGGATTCCGTCACCCGAGCGGTCCCCAGAACGTCTCGCCGCCGTACGTGTCGGACATCGGCTCCAGCGTCTCGGGCCAGATGCCGGCCTCGACGACGCGTCGACTCTCGGGAGGCCGAACTGCACCGTCCCAGCCAACCTGCTCCATGTAGTAGTAGAGCTGCATGACGTGGCCGTCCGGCCCGACCGCATGTACGGCGTAGTCGATACCCGGGTGGATCTCGGGAGGCAGATCGATCAACTTGACGCCGCGCTGTTCGAGAAACTCCTTGGCCTTGCGGAGCTGCTCGTACGATCCGAGCTGAATGCCGAAGGACAGGAGGGTGGATCCGTCACCCAATCCGAGTGATTCGCGCGCCTCGACAGGGAAGAGCGCAATGCTGTGATGCTCGGTGTTGGCCCGCATGAACACCCCGCGATGCCCGAGGACGGTGGTTTCCTCGGACTTCACGAGCCCGAGAGTCTCGGTGTAGAACCGCTCTGCCGCGTCGAGATCGGCGACGAAGATGCTGACCGGTCCGATACGAACAGGTTTGAACGGACGGGCCAGGAGCACGCCGCCCACGTCGTATGTCTTGGGCAGCGTGTCGATCCACCGGTGACCGGAGGTCAAGTCGATGCCCTCGGCCTCTGCGTCTTCGAGCTCGGTCGCCTCGGATCGCGTGGGCAGATCGGGGTGCTCGTTTGCCCACGGCCACATCACCTCGGGTTTGCTCATCCCGTCCCAACCGACCTGCTCGATGCCGTACTCGAGCTCGTTGGTGTGTCCGGTGGGATCCGGAAAGTACGTGTGCCAATTGGATCCTGGGTCGCGGCCGTAGCGGTCGATCTTCGAACCCTGCTCCTCGAGCCACAGCCGTGCCTGCACCACCTCACGCAAAGATCCGACCTGCCAGGTGATCTGGTTGACCGTGATGTCGCTTCGAGCGGGGTTGTCGTTCTTGTCCACCCACGAGCGCGGCATGATGACGAAGGTGTGGTGGTCACTGTTGTGACGCAGGAAGTAGATCTTGGTGTCCGCAACGCCGTCCAGCCACGGGCCCGGATCGTACTTGTTCAGATCCAGCATGTCCGCGACGACGAAGCCGAGCAGATCGCGATAGAAGCCGACGGCCTCGCCGGTGTCGGCCACGCTGATACCGAAATGATTGAGCCTACGAATCTTGAACGGGCGCTCGTAGGAAACGCCGCCGACGGAATACTTCTTCTCTCCCATTTCTACTGCTCCCCACGCGTTCCGGATACAGTATTGGTGATCGAACCGATCAACGACGAGCTGATCTCGACCACATCCCCGGGGTCGAGGAACTTGGAATCGTCGGCAAAGCTGCCGTCTGCGTCGCGAGCGCTCGAGTCGACGGCCGTCCCCTTCGGCGTACCGCCGCTGATCAGATCACCGGGAAACAGCGTGGAGTCTCTGGACAGGTACTCGCCGAGGGATGCGAAGTTGTGAATCATGGATTTGGTGTTGCCGCTTTGGCGGATCTCTCCGTTGATGCGGGCCTCGACCGGGATGTCCTGTGGATCGAGTCCCTCGTCCACCACGATCCACGGGCCGACCGTGGCAGCGCCGTCGAAGTTCTTGGAGTACTGGAAGTCCGGGCCGAACGAGACGTTGTCGCGAATGGACCAATCGTTGACCAGGGTGTAACCCCAGATGTAAGAACCGAATTCGGCGGCGGAGATGTCCTTTCCGCGTTTGCCGATCACGACTGCGACTTCGGCCTCGTAGTCGAGGAGATCGGTGCGCCGCGGAAAGGCGAGGTCGTCGCCATCGGACGACACCACCCGCGGGTCTTTGATGAAGTACTTCGGCCCACCGGCGACGAGCCGGTCCAGGGTCGCCTTGTCGTTTCCGCTCGACGTGTTGCTCGCCGCGGCTTGCATGTGATCGGCAAAGTTGGCCAGTGCCGCGAAAATTCGTGACTTGCCGTCGATCGGCGCATACAAGGCGACCGAGTCCAACGCGTGAATCAACTGTTCACCGTCGATGCCGGTCGTGACCGAGCTTTCTGCGAGGTGATCGAGTGCAGCGCGGGACCCCGCGAGCGCGTCGTCTCCCTGCTCGATGAACCCATTGAGATCTGCCGGAACCTCGTGTGCGGCTCTGGCTCTGGGACGAACGCTGTTCTCGACGTCGGCCAGGTATCTGGCGTATGCGCCGTTTATGTCGACGATGTCGTTGTCCAGAACGACGCCGACGCGTCTGCCCGGCCCGAAGACTGCGATTTTCATAGCTGGTTCCTCTACTGGTCTTTGCGTGAAGTACTGGATGAGGTCGGGTCGACGCCCACTTTGTTCAGGAGCCGTCCGCCGTCCGGGGACAAGCTGTAGATGGCCAGGCGGACGATCTTTCCGTTGCGAACAGTGAAGAAGTCACCGAGCACGACCGTCGACCCTGCTGTGTGGAGATCGATCTCCACGGCCACGTTCTCACCGTCAGCGATGACGTGCCGTGGAGACGGCGACATTGCGCCCGGTGCCAACCCACCGAAGTACATCCGCGATATCGCTTCCGCACCGGTGAGGGTCCCAGCTGCATTGTGCAACAGGGCATCTTCGGCGAACAGGGCACTCACCGCGCCGGCGTCACCTGCCCGCACTCCGGCGAAGTACGCGTCCACGACCTCGACGGGACTGGCCGCGGTCATGACTGCAGGTAGCGGGTCGAGGCGTACACGGACTGGTACTCGAGGTATGCGTCGATGGCTTCGGGTCCCAGTTCGCGCCCGATTCCCGAGTCCTTGAATCCACCGAACGGTGCGCCGAGATCCAGTGTGTAGTAGTTCAATCCGATGGTTCCGGTGCGAACGCGTCGAGCGACTGCCAGGGCACGGTCCTCGTCGGCACTCCAGACGGATCCACCGAGGCCGTAGTTGCTGTCATTTGCCATTCGTACCGCTTCGTCGTCCCCGCCATCGAACGGAATGAGTGCCATCACCGGGCCGAAGACCTCCTCCCGCGCCAATCGGTCGGAATTGTCCACATCGGCGAAGACAGTGGGCTGAACGAACCATCCACGATCGAGGCCGTCGGGACGTCCACCGCCGGTCACCAAGCGTGCATTCGAGTTCTTGGCGATCTCGACGTAGCCGAGCACCTTGTCGCGGTGGCCGCTGGTCGCCATCGGGCCCATGGTGGTTTCAGGATCGAGTGGATCGCCCAGGGTGTAGGCATCGGCGAAACCTGCGATCGCATCCACCACCTCGTCGTATCGAGAGCGCGCGATGAGAATGCGCGACTGCGTCGTACACGTCTGGCTGTTGTTGAGGAACGAGGCGTTGTCGAGACCCGCGAGCAGAGTGTCGATGTTCGCGTCGTCGAGGACGATCGCCGCGGACTTGCCGCCCAGCTCCAAGGTGGAACGCCGGAGCAAACGCCCGCATTCCTGTCCGATGATGCGACCGGCCTCGGTGGAGCCGGTGAAGGCAATCTTGTCGACCAATGGATGCGAGACGAGCGCGGCACCAGCGTCGCGGTCGCCGAGCACGATGTTCAGAACTCCAGCCGGCAATCCGGCCTCCTGAGCCGCGTCCGCGAACACGTACGAGTCCAGAGCCGTCTCGGGTGACGGCTTGAGAACGACCGTGCATCCAGCAGCGAGCGCAGGGGCGATCTTGAACATCGCCAGAGCCTGCGGGAAGTTCCACGGGGCGATGGCACCGACGACACCGACAGGGAGTCTACGAACGATGGTCGATCCGGCTTGGCTGGGACGAATTTCTTCGAGTTCAAGGTGTTCGACGACGTCTGCGTACATCCTCAGCAGTGCGCCGGGGGCTCCGCCGTTTAGTGCTTGGGACAGCCCGAGAATCATGCCGTTCTCGCGGCTGACCAAGGATGCGGTATCGCCTGCGCGGGCGTCGAGCGCATCGGCGAACGCGCGAAGAACGACTGCGCGTTCAGCGGCTGTCGTGCGCCCCCACGGCCCCTCGTCCAGCGCACGCCGTGCGGCGCGCACAGCGGCGTCGATATCGCCCGCGCCGCCGAGCGCGGCAACTCCGATGCGCTTTCCGGTCGCGGCCTCGATCTGGTCCCGTAACTCGACCTGGACCGGGTCAGTCCAGTTCCCATCGATGAAGAAGCGGGTGCGGTCCAAGCTGCTCGGCCGGTCGACGGTGACTGACATTGAATTCTCCTTGAGACGAGGACGGTGCGTGATCTCCCGACACCGAGTGGGGGTGCCCGACCGAGCTCGACGCGTGCTGCGTCGAGATCTCGATCACTGTCGATTTTGTGCCCTGCACCACAGCGTGCACAACGCCAGGATGTTCTCAGCGCCCATGCTCCTGACGTATCGCCGCAGGTTGAATGACATGACGGCAGATCCGACCCGTTGACACGGCGGATACTGTCGGGGGCATGTCAACGACGAGAATGCGCTACGTGCAGTGTCCGTGCGGAACGCTGATGGAAGGCGCCACCGACGATGTTCTGGTAGAGGAAGTCCATCAGCACCTTCGGTCTGAGCATCCTGGGCTCGAGTACCATCGTGACCAGATTCTGGCGATGGCGTACTGACCGTCGACCGTCGCAGCGGTGTTCAAGCCCGCCGACGGATCAGTTCGATGGCAGACCTCGTAGCAGACGGTGCGCCGCTGCGAGTATCGGCGCGTCGACCATGCGCCCGTCGACCTCGACCGCTGCACCACGAGAGGCAGCAGCGACGATCCTGCGGGCTCTCTTCACGTCTTCCTCGCTGGGGCGCAGCGCATTCCGGATCGGTTCGACCTGCGCGGGATGGATCAGAAGTTTGCCTGCCATACCTAGCTCGACGCCGTGCAGCATGTCGTCGATCGTCGATGCCGAGTCGGTCAGCTCTGTGGTGACCCCATCGATCGGAGCAGGCTTTCCGGCCAACCGTGACGCAAGGACGAGCTGCGACCGGGCGTGCAGCATCGCAGTCCGGGTGGGATGGGCGGCGACGTCCACTGCGTAGTCCAGATGGCCGAAAGCCAGACGCGCGACGGAAGGATCGCGAGCGATGCCGTTCGAATCGTGCACGCCAGCAGCCGATTCCACGAGAGCGATCACCGGACAGCTCAGTGAGCGACGAAGGTACCCGTAGTCGACGATCTCCACGGCCTTGGGAACCATCACGGCAGTCAAGCCCCGCACACCTTGGAGCGCGTCGACGTCTCTGAGGTGATGAAGCTGATCGACGGCATTGATCCGAACACACCCTCTACCTCCTCCCGACAACCATGAAGCAACGTGGGCGCGTGCGCTCGATTTGTTCTCCGAGGCCACCGCGTCCTCGAGATCGAGCACGACGACGTCGGCGCCTGCTGCCGCAGCCTTGTCGAATCGGTCCGGCCTGTCACCGGGAACGAACAGGAACGTCCTGGCGTACGCGACGAGAGCGTCCTTGTCCGCCAGTGTCGGCACACTGGGAAGCTGCTCAGGCACTGGCTGACGCCACACTGGGCGTGGCGAGCCCGAACTCAGCAAGAACTGCGTCGGTGTGCTGTCCGACCTCCGGGATCGGTGCCATCACAGCCTCGAAGTCCGACATGGTCACCGGTGGAACCAGTGCGCGCAGTTCGCCGGCAGGCGATCCATACGACCGCCAACGGTTCCTCGCTATCAGTTGCGGATGGTCGGCCAGGCCATCCATAGTGCGCAGCAAAGCATTTGCGATGGAAGCATCTTCGAGTTGCGCAGCGACCTTTTCTGCCGTCGAACTCCGGAACACCGCCTCGATGACGGCTCGAAGTTCCGCAGCGTGTTCGACCCTCAGCGAGTTTCGGCTGAAGCGAGGGTCGACGGCGAGCTCGGGTGAGTCGAGGATGCCTACGCAGAAGGTAGCCCATTCACGTTCGTTCTGGATACCCAGAAAAACATCGTTCCCGTCGCCGCACGTGAATGGACCGTAGGGCGCGATCGCCGCGTGACGTGCGCCGGCCCGTACGGGCGAAGAACCGCCGTACATCGCATAGTTCAGTGGAAAGCCCATCCATTCGGCCAAGGCCTCCAGCATCGATACCTCGATGGTGGCACCTACTCCACTTCGCTCGCGCCTGATCACCGCCGTCAGAACACCCGTATAGGCGTACATTCCCGAGGCGATGTCTGCGATAGAAATCCCGACTTTGGACGGCTCGTCCTCGGTTCCGGTGATGGAGACCAGTCCCGCTTCGCACTGCACCAGAAGGTCGTACGCCTTCTTGGCCGAGTACGGCCCGCCCTCGCCGTAACCGGAGATCGATACGTGAATCAGCCTCGGATTGCGAGCTCGGAGCTCCTCGGCACCCAAACCCAGCCGTTCGGCCGCTCCCGGAGCCAGATTCTGTACGAAGACATCGGCCCGATCTATCAACGCGTGCACAGCAGCCTGCCCCTCGTCCGTCTTCAGATCAAGCGCGACCGATTCTTTGGAGCGGTTCAACCATACGAAGTGGCTGGCAAGTCCGTTGACCGTTTCGTCGTATCCCCGCGCGAAATCACCGACTACCGGTCGCTCGATCTTGATGACGCGTGCGCCGAGGTCGGCGAGTTGTCTGGTGGCGAAGGGGGCCGCGACAGCCTGTTCCAACGACACGATCGTGAGTCCGTCGAGAGGGTTCATGCTGGTGCTTCTTTCGTTTCGGGGGTGTTCGCCGCTCCGCTTCACACGGTCAGCAGCGACGGGCTTTCGAGCGTCTTGGTGAAATACAGTGCCTCGGCCGCGAATTCTCGGTCTCGCGCCATTCGACGAAAGACCTCGAGGTCCTTTTCGCGCTTGACCGGATCCGACGAGTGGAAGAGCAGCTTCTTGTTCGACGCCGCGCGTGGGCTCGCTTTGTCCACGAACACGGTTCGCCGCTGCCGCGCGTACTCGGTCAGGATCTCGTCGCTCGCTCGGCCACGCGAGACAGCTCCGAGACCTTCGATCAGCGCATACGAGTCGAACAAACCCATGGTCAGACCGAGCCCACCGGTAGGGTTGGTCGCATGCGCGGCGTCGCCCGCAAGCAGCGCGCGACCCGAACGAAAGGCGTTGGCGGCGCGTTGATGCATCCGATAGGGAGACGCTGCGACGACGTCGATATTCTCGCCCACCTCCGGTCCGAACACGGCGGCGAGGAAGGCCGGCATCCGCTGGTCTACCGAATCGGCGGGCAGCGCAGCGTCTTCCATGTAGGTGTAGCGCCACATTCCGTGATCACCGGACTCGTCGATCTTCGCGATGATCGCTCCGTACACGTCGTCGAGGTAGAACGTCGACTGAGCCCATCCGACGCGATCATCGGGAAATCTCACGTTGGTGGCCACGAATCGCTCGGGCCACGTCATGCCTTCGAAGTCGAGCCCAAGGAGTCGCCGAACGGTCGATCCCGCACCGTCGGCACCGACAAGCCAGTGTGAACGCAGCGTGGAGATGCCATCGGGGCCGCGCACCGCGACATCGATTCCCACCGCATCCTGTTCGATCCCGGTTACTTCGTGGCTCCACAGCACACGAACGTTGTCGAAGCCGCGTAGGTCGTCGAGAATGACGGCCGCCAGCGCACCCTGGCCGAGATGCAGGTTGTACGGTCGGGCGACCTTGCCGTCGAGCGCAGCCAACCCATAGGCGATCGTCTCGCCGGTGGCCCGCACGCGGTAGGCGTAGTCCTGTTTGAGGAATCCGGCGGCGCTCGCTTTCTCCAGCAAGCCGAGGCGAGCGAGGCCGTCCAGTGTGGACCAGTGGTAGACGATGGCGCGCGGGGTGTCCTGCACGGCAGGTGCGCGCTCGACGACAGTGACACTGATCCCTTGTTGAGCAAGCCCCAGTGCGGTCAGCAACCCGGTCGGGCCGGCACCCACCACGATCACTTCTTGGTCTTCGGACACAGTTCCTCCAAACCGCATGCACGGCAGTTCGAGGCTGCCGGTTCGATGTTCACGATCCTTCACTTGGCCGCAGATGGCCAATACCATTGCAATGCCGTTGCCATACACTCGGCGCATGGACATCCGGACTGTGAAATACTTCCTGGCCGTCGCAGACGCCGGATCCGTCACCGAGGCAGCACGAATTCTGCATCTTTCCCAGCCACCGTTGAGCAGCGCGATGACAAAACTCGAGGCCGACCTCGCTGTCCAACTCTTCGAGCGTCACCCTCGCGGCATCACCCTGACCGACGCCGGGCGCTACCTGCAGAGCGCGGGTCGGCGTCTGGTCGCCGAGGAGAAACGCATCACCTCGGCACTCCGGTCGATGGGCCAAGGCCTCGAAGGCGACCTCCGACTCGGCGCCGAACCTATCGGCCTGTGGCACTTCGTCAGTGCCGCCGTCTCCGATTTCGTATCCGAGTATCCCAGAATCACACTGGAATTGGCCGACGCCAATCCGTTGGTGTTGCTCGAGAATCTGGCGAACGGATACCTCGACCTCGCCGTCGTTCCGGTGCTCGCACAGGAGCCGTTGCCGATGGTCAACGAAGTGGCCTTCACAACGACCATCCTCGCGCACTCCCCGCTCACCCTGGTGGTTCCACGCTCGTCCACGTTGAGTTCGCAACCATCCCTTCACCTCTCGGACCTGCGCCGAGAACGATGGATTCTCCCCTCGCGGCTGCCCGGCGCGCGTAGCCTGTCGAGGTTGATCGACGATCGTTTCGCCGTCGTCGGCGGCAGCCCAGATTCCGTCATCTCGGTACCGACCGTCGAGACGGCTGCCAGCTTGGTGACCGCTGGTGTCGGTGTGTCGGTGGTGAGCAGAACGCTCGCGGAACGACATCCGGGAGTGGTCGCGGTACCGGTCGAGGAGGGTTGGCCGGACCTGCCGTTGGGCGTGGTGACCCGACGCGACGGCGTCGTGACACCCGTGGCCGAACGATTCGTCGACATTCTTCGATCGCACGGTGACCGTCACGAGCCCGGAGACGATCACATCGACACAGCACCGGCGGGCAACATGGGCTGAACAGCCTTCCATGATGTCGGACGCCGCAGCAAAGCACGGAGTTTCACGAATTCTGCGCGCCGTTCGAAGGCGATAACGCCCGTGACCGTATCGCCCTTCCGGTACACGAACAACGAACCGCCGTCTTCTCGGCTCTCGACCACTTCTTCGGACCCGGTGAGGAAACCCGCGAACTGAATACGAACACCGTGTTGATCGGACCAGAAGTACGGGACCGTTGCACACTCGATCGAAGGCAGATCGGACACCGTATTTGCGGCATTGATGCCGGCCACGCGCCCGTGTTCGGCCGCGTTCGTCCAGTGTTCGATGCGCATGGTGGCGTCGAATCGCCCGTTCGGCCACTGCACCACATCACCCGCAGCGAATACCCGGTCGGCGGCCCGGAGCGTGGCGTCGCACAGGATCCCATTACCGAGCGTCAACCCCGACGGCTCCAACCACTGCGTCGCCGGGCGTACGCCGATACCGACCAGAATGACGTCGGCGGGTACAGTCCTGCCGCTGGCAAGTCGTAACACTCGGGCGTCGACGGAGTCCTCGACGCCCACCACCCCATCGCCGAGTTCGAGTGTGACACCGCGGTCTCTGTGCAGCGCTGCGTATTCCGCTGCAACCAGGTCGCCGAAACGGCCCAGTGGCCGTTCGGCAAGATCGACGATGGTGACGTCCCGGCCGTCCTTGGCCAGCGTCGCCGCGAACTCGCCACCGATGAAACCGGCTCCGATCACCGCGACAGAGCGACTTCGGTCGGAGACGGCCGCTCGCAGGTCGGCCGCGTCGCCGAATCGTCTCAATACGAACACATTCGGTAGATCTCGAAACATCGGTGGAAGGATCGGTTCGCATCCGATGGCCAGAACCACTGCACCGTAATCGATGTCGCCTCCGCTGGTGCCGACACGTCGACTGGTGACGTCGAGGTTCGTCACGCGGGTATTCAGCTCGAACCGAACACCGTGCTCGCGTAGACCTGCCACGGATGGATAGGTGAGTTCTGCCAGATCGAGGCTGTCGGTCAATGCGATCTTCGACAGCGGGGGACGCTCGTAGGGCAGGTGTGGATCATCGCTGGCCAACGTCACCGACAACTCGGGCGCATGGCGCGTGATCGCCTCCGCCGCGCGCACTGCAGCGACGGAGCCACCGACGATGAGGACGTCAGCGGTGTGTGTCATCGGGCGAGTCCTTCGGTCAGAGTTCCGCGGGCACAGACGACACCCGCGGCGCTTCGTACCTCGGCACCGCTGACGAGCCCCTCCCGAGCAGGCACGACTGTGAAGGTTTGCGGACGAGTCATCGGTGAGATCAGTCGATAGTCGAAAGTTCTGCTCTGCAGCGAGATTCCCTGTCGCCTCATGTGTTCGGCCATCATGAACGCCAACAGCGGGCCGTGTACCACGAGTCCGTCGTAACCTTCCTTACGACACCACTCGAGATCGTAGTGAATCCGATGCGAGTTGTAGGTCAACGACGAGAACCGAAACAGAAGCTTCTCGTCGACCGACAGAGACAGCGACGGTTCGGCCACCGGATCCGTCGCGGGAGCGGGCGTGGGCAAGGGCGCAGATCCACCGTCGCGATAGACGATGTCCTGCTCTTCGCGGATCATCAACTCACCGTTCTGCGTGATCTCGTGCAGCACGGTCGTGAATGTGAGGGCGCCGGTGCGTCCCACCTTGTCCACCGACTTCGCGATGGAGGTGACCTTCGTGGCGGGCTCGCCGATGCGGAGGGATCCGAACGTGGTGACCCGTCCGCCGGCGAACATCCGCCGTCGTCCCGCACTGGGAGGCGCGGGAATGCCGACAACGGCGTGGCCGTCCTCACCGAGGTCGCGCTCGGCATCGCGTGGCAGCAGGTACAGCCAATGCCAGATCGGTGGAACGACGTCGCCGATTCCGTGCGGGGTCTCGATGTCGAGGACTGCCGCCATCGACTCGGCCGGGACGGACGAGATCACCTCGCTACGTTCTATCGTGTTCGGAGAGTTCATGATGTCGGTGCCCTTTCGGCTGTCAGAACGGCAAGGAGTTCGGTCAGGTCGTCAGCGGTGTCCAAGTTCTCGACTGCGGAGACGAGACGGGCTGCCACGTCGGGTCCGACAGCCTCGAGCAGTACGGTCGCCTTCTCCACCACGTCCTCGTGGGTCATGGGTGTCACCGCGGATCCGCGGGCGTCGGTAGGATTCCCAGCGTCGACGGTGATCGTCTCGCCGTCGGTCAGCGCGAAGGTCAGCCTCGGGCCGTCTTCTATCTGGATCGACTCGTCGACGACCATCGACACCTTGTCGAACACAGCGGAGATGCGCGGCTCGGTCAGTCGAGGTGGATCGTAGTCCTGCAAGCCGAGATGACTCCCGCACAATGCGAGGCTGACGGCATAGGGGAGGCTGAACTGCGCGTCGAACACTGACTCGATCGGAGAGACCGACAGCATGTTCACTGCGGTGGAACCGGCGGTGATCGTCACCGATTCGATACTTTCAGGAACCAGGCTACGTTGGGCAACAACAGCTTTTACCGCATCTACCGCGGAGTGACTGCCTCGACAGCAGGCATAGGGCTTGAGGTAGGACGACGCCACGTTGAAGTCGGAGCCGAGATTGCGCAGTGCTCGATCGGTATGCCCGACACCCCCAGCCATCACGGAATACAACCCTCCCCATTCGGCTTCGAACACTCGCCGCGGTCCGGTGATTCCCCCGGCTGCGAGAAGCGCTGCGTCGACACCGGTCTCGCCCGCTTTGCCGGGGTGCAACCGCTTGGTGAGTGCGCCGTCGTCGATGAACGCCCAGACACCACCGGTGAAGGAACCGGCGATCCCCAGCGCGTCCGCAAACGACTCGGCCTCTGCGCCGAGGCATTTCGCAGCCGCAGCAGCCGCACCGAGGCTGCCCATGGTTCCACTCGAGTGCCACCCGCGATCGGTATGCGCAGCGAAACCGCCGAGCGCACCGAGAGCGCGATATCCCACGTCGTATCCCGCGACAACAGCGGCAATGAGCTCGCGGCCGCTGCACCCCGCACGCTCCCCTACCGCGAGCGCAGCCGGAAGAACCGTCGAGCCTGCATGTCCGGCACCACCGCCGTCGTCGAAATCTCTTGCGTGAGCTGATGTTCCGTTCACCAGCGCGGCGTGCGCGGGTACGAATCTGTGATCGGTCCCCCAGACCAGTGAACCGGTAGGAGAGGACGAACACGACGCCAGTGCCGTCGTCACCGCTCGCACCTCCGGGGTGGCCGCTCCGACCAGCGCGACGGCGAGCGTGTCGAGGATGTGGTCCTTGACTCCGTCGATCACCTCGGACGGGAGGTCGCCGTATTCCGTCTTCGCCCACAGTTGCGCGAGGTGCTCTGTCACCGAAGGTTCGGGATTGTTCACGAGATGTCCTTCGACACCGACGGCCCGAGATCCACCGCCAGCGACCCGACCAACCACCGTCCGCCGCCGTGCCCGATGTCGGTGCCCTCGTCGACGACGGTCGCCTCGGGATACCTGTCGAGGAGGAAGCGAACGACCTCTTCCATTTCCACTTTCGCGAGACTCTGTCCCAGGCAACCGTGAAGCCCGGTACTGAAGGTCAGCGGCTGGTTCCGTCGACGATCCAAATCGAAGTCGTCGGGGTTCTCGAACCGTTCCGGGTCGCGATTGGCTGACCAGACGGCCACGTGGACATCGGATCCTGCCGGAATCACAGTGTCGGCAAGTTCGATGTCGGCGGACGCGATCTTGCTGACGATGCCAGGCCTAGGGTAGAGGCGGCATGCCTCGACGACGGCGGCCGGGATGAGAGAGGGGTCGCTGCGCAGCCGCTTCCACGTGTCGCGCTCGCGAAGCAGCGTCCACACCACGAGGCCGGTCTGGTGAGCGGTGTTCACCGAACTGGCCTCGAGCATCGCGGTTGCTTCGCTCAGCAGCTCCTCCGAATCGAGCTTGCCCTCGTCCTCCTGGCGAATGAGGAACGACAGCATGTCGTCGCCGAGTCCGATCTCCCGTTTGCGTGCGATCAACGCGCGCAGATAGGTGAACAGCTCGTCGTACGATGCGAGGATCGAGTCGGTCAGACGTGGATCTCGCTGCAGCAGCGCGAGGGTTCCTGCGGACAGGCGAGCAACGAGCGGGGCATCCTCAGCGGGAGCCCCGGCCAGGTGGCAATAGATTCGAGCCGGAATCTTCTGCGCGATAGCCGCATTGAGGTCGACGGGCCCGCTCGCGCCCCGACCAGGGTCGATATCGTCGAGGATACCGCGTAGTACCGCGCGGATGTCCTCAACAGTGGTCGGTCCCATGAATCGGGCTAGCGGAGTACGCAAACGTATGTGCCGCTTGCCCTCGGCCATGATCACGCTCTTGGAACGGAAGTCGTGAACGGGACCCTCGGTGATACCGAACTGCTCCATCAACGTCAACGCGGCGTTGATGAATCGGTTGTCACGCAGGACTGCGGTCGCGAGCTCGAAGTCCAGAACGGCGAACCCGTAATCGCCCTGCACGAGCGACCGGCCGTCGACGGCACCGCCCGTGTGCTCAGAAGAATCGGGCGCAAAAGGATCGAAGGCGTGAACTGTACTCATGAGCGTGAAATCGCTCCCATCGGGCAGCAGAGCACAACCTCGTCGAGGTCCTCCGCGCGGTCGTCGGTGACGCTGGTCGCGAGCTGCTCGAGCAATCCGTTGTCGGCAATGGCGAACACGTCGGGCATGAGAGCAGCGCAGGTGCCATTGGCGTCGCATCGCGCGAAATCTATCGAGACTTCGATCATGACTGGGTCCTTCCTAACGTTGGCCGGTGCGGTAGGCGGTCGACACCGTCCTTGCGCCCACCGAGCCGGAAACTATGTCCTACGACACAGTCTCGATCTCCTCGGAGTATTTGACAAATATTAAAAAGACGCCCCATGCATACATTTCACGTATGCCTGGGACGCCTTCGCCGGACGTGGCTGCAGCGTCATCACAGCTGGTAATGGACCACCCGGGGCGGCCCGGCACACAGTGGCTGCAGAAGCTCTCTCACCTGCGCACCGGCGTCGGACGCCGCGAACATTTCGGTGTGGTCCTCGAGTCGGTCCCAGTGCGCGACAAGCAGGAAAGTACGGGGTGTGTCCACGCTGCTCAACAGCCTGGCATCACTGCACCCGTGCGCACCCAGCAAGAGTGTGCGCACGTCGGAGAACGACGATTCGAGGTCCTTTCCCAGACCCGGTTTCACCTCGATCTCGACGTGTTCGGCGATCATCGCTGACCCGACATGTCGACGAAGCGGCCACGCAGGAAGATCAGCGGCTGCTCGGCATCCCGTTTCACAACGTCGAGTACCTTGCCCACAACGTGCAGGTGGTCCCCGATCCGGTCGACCCGATACGGCGCGCACTCGACGGTGACCGTCGCACCGTCGAGCAGCGGCACACCTCGGGCGGAGCGGGTCCACGCGACCCCACTGAAGCGATCCCGCCCACGTCGCGAAAACGCGCGACACATCTCCTCCGATTGCGACCCGAGAACATTGATACCGAAAAACTCGGCTTCGGAAATCAGCGGCCACGTCGTGGACCCGAGGTCGACGTAGAACGCCACCAACCGCGGATCCAAGGAAACGGAGGTGAAGGTGCCCACCGTCATTCCAGCCGGACCTGCATCGGTCGTCGCGGTGATGATCGAAACCGACGTCGGAATGTGGCTCATCACTTGGCGATACGCCTCCGGACCGAGAGTCGTCGCGGTCGTGCCGTCCGCTGCTGGGACCGTCATGTCAGAGGCCGATGGTCGGATCGTAGTTGCCGAGCAGCTGTCGGCCGTACGCTTCACGTCCGATCTCGGGAGTGACCAGCGCATGCCGTGCGGCAGTCTCGCTGTCTCGCCAGATCCGAGCGAGTACATTGACGTCGGCGAAGGAGCCGGCGCCGTTGGCGGTGAGCAGGTAGTCGATCTCTTCTTTGACCAGCTCAGCCACCACACCGGTGTCGTTTCGAATCCGCGCGAGAATCTCGGGGCTGGGCAACTCGTGCTCGACTGCGGCGCCGTCGATGTCCGAGGCCATCGCGTCGATCAGTAGTTCGGCGAGACGGAGCTTGGTAGCCGCGCGCGCCACACCCAGCTGATGCGTCGGCGAATCCTTGGCCTGGCCGTATGCGGTATAGGCCACGGGCTTCTTCGGCAGCTTCTCGCGAGTCAGCTCTAGCGCGTGACGCCCGAGGCCGATTTGAGGGGCCACGAGTATCCCTGCCGCTACTGCGTTGAACGGCATCGAGGCGATGTGCTCTTCGGTGAACGGCGAACGGAACTTAGAGGCGAACATGTCGGCCACCGGCTGGACGCGGTACTCGGGCACGAAGTGATCTTTGACCACGATTGTGTCGCTACCTGTTCCCTGCATGCCTGCCACGAACCACGTCGGCTCAATGGTGAAGGCCTCGGCCGGAATCAGCGCCATCCCCGGAGCGCCCCCCTCGAGCGTGATGGTCAGGCTCGCCCACTGAGCAGCGAACGACCCCGAGGCATACGGCCACTTTCCACTGACCAGGTAGCCGCCTTCGACCTTCTCGCTCTTGTCACCCGGCGAGAAAATGCCGCAGATTCGTGCACTCCGGTTCGATCCGAACACGTCTTCTTGCGCCTGGGTGGTGTTGGTGCTGCCGTATGCCGTGGCAAGCAGGGTGAGAGCCGTGACCCAGCCGGTCGAACCGTCGCCGCGCGCGATTTCGGCCACTACGTCGCAGGCGGTTTTGAACGTCGCACCCTGTCCACCCCAGCGTTTGGGCACCATCACGTGGAACAACCCCGCCGACGCGATCGCATCGATTACCTCGGGAGATACTTTGCGGTTCCTCGTGGCATCGGCTGCGTGTTCGCGAATGAGCGGAATCAGCGCGGTGGCTCGGGCCACCAGGTCTACGTCGGACACCTCGATCGCGTCGAGATCGGCGAGTTCGTTGTTGGCGAGCTGGGTCATGATCGTGTCTCTTTCTGATGAGAGGACGGATCTCGATGGGGTTTGGTGACCCCGATCACGTCTGGCTACTCAAGAATGTGACGCGGCCGCCACTGTCGCAATGACACAAAGTTGGCCGATTCCATGCACCAAGCACATCGAGGCTGGTGATCGGGATCAAATGAAGCGATCGACAAGGTCGCAGACCCCGAATCATCGGCCACCCCGACCGACAGCAGAAGGGTACGAAGTGGTCGGACTGGTGGGGTGTGCCACCCGGACGCCCAGTGCCTTGTGTCGAAGATCGACAGGAGAGTCGACGTCACCAGGCTCGGCCTCGATCGCCCTTTCGTCGAATCCTGCATGACACCTACCGAAAACACTCGGCTTGCGCCATTGCACGAAGCTCGCGTCCGCTGGCACGCCGTTCGGTGCAGGCGAGCGAGGCTCGCCGACCTTCTGAACTGGGTCGATGCTCCTTACGTATGGAGTGCACGACGATCTTGACTGTGGACCGCGAGGCTCGGCAGTGGTCGGATGTAACTCACGTCACAAGCAGTGGACGCGGAAGCGGTACGACATAGTCCTATCGCCCACCACAAGGAGCACACATGAGTCGAACAATCATCAGTGGAGCATCCGGAGATCTCGGACGCCGAGTTACCGGACTACTCCTCGCAGCAGACCCCGACCGAGAATTGATCTTGACCACCCGCACGCCCGAGAAGCTGGCTCACCTGAAGTCGGACAAAGTCCAGATCCGGCACAGCGATTACCAATACCCGCCGACGGTCCAGGACGCGTACGAGGGTGGTGACGTGCTCTTCCTCATCAGCGGTCTCAACCTCGGACGGCGTGTGTCCGAGCACCGTGCCGCAATCGCTGCCGCGCAGCACGCGGGCGTCCAGCACATCGTGTATACCTCGGTCGGCGGAGTCCAGCCGGGCAACCCGGCACTGTCGGCTCGCGATCACTTGCAGACCGAAGCCGACCTGCGAAACTCGGGAATCCGCTACACCTTCTTGCGCAACCATCTCTACGCGGAGATCGTCAGCAACATTCTAGTAGCGCCGGCCGTGCCGTCGGGCGTCCTGTCGCAGGCCACCGGCGACGGCATGTTCGCTCCCGTCGCCAAGGACGACGTCGCCCGCTCCGCGGCGGAATGCCTCATGCACCCAGAGGCACATGCCGGCCGGATCTACGAGATTACCGGTCCTGAGCTCCTCGACTTTCACCAAATCGCTGCCCTCGCCTCTCACCTGCACTCCTCTCCGCTCGAGTACAAGCCGGTATCGGAAGAGGAGCGTCTGAGCTTCTTCGACGCCGTGGGAATACCCCGCACCTACGACCCGAACATGCCCCCCAGCCCCGATGGTCATCTATGGGCCAGCGACGAACTGGTCTCTGCCGAAATCGGTCTGGCACAGGGATTTCAGGCACTTCAGAGCCGCCACGTACAGCAGATCACGGGGCGTGAGCCGGAGCCGCTCGCCAGCGTCATGGAACGAGTTCGCGAAGTTCGCTACGACAAGATCGACGCGACCGTCGCGTGAGATTGCGCCAGGAGCGTAGCGACGACGACAGTCGTTGCTACGCTCCCGGCATCGTTCCTGAAAGACGGTCTCCTCCCGCCTCGCGCCTCCTACCCGAAGCCTCTCGGAGGCCTAGACACACCATTGATGGAGCCAAGGACATGAGTACCCCTGTCGACCCGACACGGACCGAGCAGTCCCCGCACGCTCGCGACCCCGGTGACGATCGGACGCGCGCGAAGCAGATACGACGCGTAGTGTTTTCCAGCTACCTGGGCAGCACCATCGAGTACTACGACTTTCTGCTGTACGCGACGGCTGCGGCCATCGTGTTCGCGCCTGTCTTCTTTTCCGATCTCTCGCCGGTGGCGGGCACGATTGCCTCGCTGGGGACGTTCGCGGCCGGATATCTGGCACGACCGTTGGGAGGCGCGATTTTCGGCCACTTCGGTGATCGCTTCGGACGCAAATCGATGCTGCTCGTGTCGATGTCTGTAATGGGCGGTGCGTCGTTTCTCATCGGCCTGGTACCACCCGCGTCTGCGATCGGCTCGTGGGGGGCGATCATTCTGGTGCTGCTGCGAGTGGCGCAAGGCATCGCCATCGGCGGCGAATGGGGCGGAGCCACATTGATGTCTTTGGAGCACGTAGGAGATCGCAGGCGCGGATTCGCAGCGGCATTCACCAACGCGGGAGCCCCGACTGGATCACTGCTCGGAACAATCGCTCTCGCGGTGGTGACGCGACTTCCTGAGGACCAATTCCTCTCGTGGGGATGGCGAATTCCGTTCCTGTTTTCCGCTGTTCTGCTGCTGCTCGGCTTGTTCGTCAGAAGCCGCGTCGCCGAGAGTCCGGTGTTCCAAGAAGCCATGGCGCAGCGTGAATCAACCGGTAGCGCATCTCTTCCCATCATGCAGATACTGCGTCGGCCACGAAATGTGATTCTTGTGGCCGGAGGCTGCATGGCCAGCGTCGCGATTCAGATCATGTTCGCCACGTTCGGGGTCGGCTACGCAACGAACTCCGGGGTCGACCGATCGGATGTTTTGGTCGGGTTCGCGATCTGCCAATTCATCGCGATTTTCGCGCTGCTCGGTTTCGCCAGACTTTCGGACCGCATAGGACGGCGGCCGGTGATGCTCGCAGGCCTAGCCGGCTTCGCATTGTTCGTGTTTCCGATCCTGTCCATGCTCGCGTCCGGTGATACCGCATTGGTCACTCTCGCATTCATACTGGGCTTCAGCATGTTCCAGTCCGCGACGTTCGGGCCGATGGCGGCATTCATCGCCGAACAGTTCGGTACGTCGGCTCGATACACCGGCGCTTCTCTGGGGTACCAGGCCGCGACACTTCTCGGAGCCGGTTTCACACCCGTAATCCTCGTGTCGCTGCAAGCAGCCGCGGACGGAAGCGTATATCCGGTCGCGGGATTTATGATCACACTTTCCGTAGTCAGCGCAGTTTTCATCGCTTTCACTGGAGAGAGCAATGATCGAGATCTAGCGACGTACCAACACTGACCGCATTCAACCCACGCACCTGTACCGATGGATTCTATGAACAGTGCCCACCGGGACCACATTCAGCCGTAGTGTCTCCACGCGATGCAGAGTCGTACGATGCACGAGCCTCATCGATTTGGTCCGAATGTCGGAAGCCCCAGTCGATCACGGTCATGATCAAGTCGGACAGTTCCCGCCCTAAAGGCGTCAGAGCGTACTCGACGTGCTTGCGAGCGTCGGCAACCTCGGTTCTGGTGTACATACCGTCGCGTTCGAGCATCCGAAGATTGTGGGTGAGCATCTTCCGAGACAGCGGATGACCGGGATCCAGGGTCCCAAGTAGCCGTCTCATGGCCGACGGGCGCAGCGAACCGACCCGCGAGATCACCAAAAGCCAGTTCCTCCAATAGTTTCCGACGTGTCCAACGATCCCGACGACTGGGCGTTTCTGTCCCTGTCGAACTCCAGAAGCGGCGCCGCTAGGTTGCGGAAGAGGTCGCGCGAAGCGTCTCCGCCATTCCGGCTGTGGGCTTGTACCCGCGGGATCCGCGCTGCATCGCTGGCAGAAAGAATCTGTTTCGGATTGGCGTCGTGTTGAGGACGAGTGGAGTGAAAAGCGGATCGGGTGTGCACCGATCCACATCCAACACTGTCGAATCTGGTTGCATGTGAGCACCTTTCATAGCGGCGTGAGACTTCGGTCACGTTACGTGCGTCACTGTTGCGTTGACAATTGGGAACCTTTAAGTGCCTTGCTCCCTCAGGTTCGTCGGTGCCTGCGACTCTCGCAACAGGCACCAATGGAGTCGGACCCGATCCTTCATGCTTGGCACGCATGACTGCAGCCAAGTACGTGATGTTGCCTAGGTCACTCCATCGCGTCACGATGGACCGCATTACAAGTTTCGACCTTGATGGAGGATCTTCGTGACCCGGATTGTTATCAGCGGCGCGTCAGGCGATTTGGCCCGCCGCGTCACCAAGCAGCTAATCGCCGCGGATCCGCTTCGCGACCTGACTCTCGTCACCCGAACTCCCGCCGGCATCGACGTCGACGGACCGAATGTCAGCGTTCGTCCCGGAGATTTCGCAAAGCCCGAGCTCTTCCACGAGGCATACCGCGGCGGCGATATTTTGTTCCTCGTGAGCGGCCTGAATCTGGGTCGTCGAACTATCGAACATCGAAACGCGATCGAAGCGGCGAAGAAAGCAGGAATCGGCCATATCGTCTACACCTCGGTCGGTGGAGTACAGCCGGGCAATCCGGCTCTGTCGGCCATTGATCACTACGAGACCGAGCAAGACCTGCGCACCAGCGGCTTGGCGTACACCATACTGCGAAACGCGCTCTACGCCGAGATCGTCAGTGCGATTTGGCTGGCACCCGCCGCGCGCGAAGGAGTACTCGAGATGGCCACAGGGCACGGGGCTTTGGCACCGGTATCCAAGGTTGATGTCGCACGGGCGGCGTCAGCCATCCTCACTGCCCCGGACAGGCACGTGGGGGCCGTGTACGAAATCACGGGACCCGAGCTTCTGTCGATGACCGAAATCGTACGTCTCGGATCGGAGGCCTTTGGCACAGACATTTCATACAGACCCGTCTCGGAACAGGAACGGCTCGACTTCTTCGACTCGGTCGGAATGCCGCGCACCTATGACCCGAACATGCAACCTAGTCCCGACGGTCATATGTGGGCGAGTGACGAACTGGTTTCAGCCGACGTAGCGGTTGCCTGCGGCTACCAGGCGCTGCTGTCCAGACACGTCGAACAAATCACCGGGCAGCCGCCCATTTCACTGCGCTCGGTGCTCGACACCATGAAAGGTGTTCGGTACGACCGGATCGGCACTCTGGTGTAATCCAGTTGCTACAGCTCGATCCACCTTCCGTCACTCGCTCACTCGTCACGGTGTCGAAACGGTACACAGTCCGCTGAGCTGGGGTTCCACCGTCGATCGACTTGGTTGGGGCGGTCCAAACCGACTCAGAATCCGAAGAAGGCATCAAGCGACATACGAATACCTGTGACGTCGACGATGCCCACGCGGCGGTCGTCCGCTCGGCCCGCCGGTACTTCGAGCACATCGGCGCCCGCGAACACGCACTCGCGCTGGAAGAACCGGGCGCTGCGGACCGCGGCGTGATCCACAACCGTCCCGACTGACAAACGGCCCCGTACCGCGCCTTCGGTTCTACTATGTGACGATGCACTCGCTGCGGCTGTTCAGCTCGCGACTCGAACCGGCCGCTCTGTTCCTCGGCGTCGTGTTCTTCGCCTTCTCGATGACCCCGTCCCTGCTGCCGCGCGCCTGGTATCTGCAGGGCGTCGCGTCGGGCATCAGCATCGCCACGGGATACGGCGTCGGCTGCGCCGTGGTGTGGCTGGTGCATCGGTGCGGAATTCGTCCTCGATGGTCCGATGCGACGAAGCGCTACGGGTGGTGGGGTCTGGCGGTGTTCACCGCGATCGTGGTGCCTCTGTTTCTGATACTCGGATCGTGGTGGCAGCAGATCGTACGACAGCTCGTCGAGGTCGACGTAGAAGGTCCGGGCCGAATCCTCTATTTGGCAGTACTTCTCGTCGCAGTCGTCGTTGCCGTCCTCCTGCTTCTCGCCGCTCGCGGACTACGCTGGTGCGCTCGTCGGCTGGCCGTTCTGTGCACGAGGTTCGTACCGATCCCCGCGGCGAAGGCAATCGGAATCGCCGTCGTCACGATCCTGACGCTGTTCGTCGTCAACGGAGCGGTGAACAACGTTCTCATCGCGACCATTGCCAGCTCGTCCAAACTGGCCGACGAAGGTAGCCACCCCGGCGTCGAGCAGCCTGACGCGATGGAGAAATCGGGTTCACCGGACTCGTACGAAGACTGGGATTCCCTGGGAATGGAGGGGAGGCGATTCGTCGCGTCCGGCCCGACTGCCGAACAGATCGAATCGTTCACCGGCGCAGATGCTCTCACGCCGATCCGGGCATACGTCGGGGCTGCGGAGGCCGATTCGATCGACGAGGCCGCCGACCGCGTCGTCGCGGAACTGGAACGTACCGGTGCGTTCGACCGGGCCGTCGTCGCCGTGGCCACCACCACCGGACGCGGCTGGGTCAACGAAGCCGTCGCCGGATCGTTCGAGTACATGAACGGCGGCGACACGGCGATCGCGTCGATGCAGTACTCGTTCCTGCCCAGCCCCATAGCGTTTCTCGCAGATCGCGATTCACCGCGTGAAGCAGGACGCGCGCTGTTCGACAAGGTGTACGACGCAATCCTCGAACGCCCCGAGGGCACGCGGCCCGAGTTGGTGGCATTCGGAGAGAGCCTGGGGGCGTACGGCGGGCAGGACGCCTTCGGTGGCGCACGGGACATGGTGGCGCGCACCGACGGTGCTCTGTGGGTCGGTAACCCCAACTTCACCAAGCAGTGGGCGGAGACGACGGCGGACCGCGACGCGGGTTCACGCGAGATCCTCCCGGTGATATCGGACGGCCGCTACGTCCGGTTCGCGGGCAGACCGAGCGATCTCGACATCGGCACTCCCTGGGCCGAACCCCGTGTGGTGTACTGGCAGCACGCGTCGGATCCCATCACGTGGTGGTCGCCGGATCTTCTTCTGCATCAACCGGACTGGCTGCGCGAGCCCCGAGGAGTCGACGTCGACCCCGGCGTTCGATGGTTCCCGTTCGTCACCTTCTGGCAGACGACGTTCGACATGGTGTTCTCCACCGACGTTCCGCCGGGATACGGCCACAACTACGGCGAGGACGCCGTCGACCTGTGGGCCGAGATCCTTCAGCCCGAGGGCTGGACCTCGCAGGACACCGAGCGTCTTCGCGAGATCATCGCGGGTTGAGATCCCGCACTCGGGGTAACCGGGCCGCATGAGTGAAACGAACAAGAACCCTGATCCCGCGACAACCGATACCGATACGTCGCCGACGGGTGCCGACGACGACGTTCAGTCCGACCCCGCTGCGGGCGAGGAGTCCGGGGATTGGTCCGGTGAGGGCGGCGCGACCCACGACGGCCCCGCCACCGACACCGAATGATCCCCGTGCGTCGGTGACCTCAGGTTCCGGTCAGCCGACGCTCGGCGGGCCTGAGCAGGTGTACGTCACTGTCGGTCACGACCTTTTCGACGACGCATCGACCGGAGAGCCAATCTCCGGCGATGTCGAATTCCACGCGTAGATCCCCGAGCCAGTCGATGTCGACCACCACCCCGACGGTTCCGGCCGGTACCCCGCTGCACCATGCGCGCTTGCCCAGGTTGCGCGCGGCCACCACCACATCACCTCGCCGGTGCGAGTGCTGTCCTCTCCTCATGCATCCCCCAACGTCGATCCCCACGGTCCGTGACTACGGCGGTTCCCACGTCGAGTCAACCTCACCCCAGCGAGCCCTTCAAGTCGTAGACAGTCCGCTGAGCTGGGGTTCTACCGTCGATCGACTTGGTTGGGGCGGTCCAAACCGACTCAGAATCCGAAGAAGGCATCCAGCGACGTACGAATACCTGTGACGTCGAGTCCGTGCGCGCGCTCGTGCTCGGTCGGTGTTCCGTATTTGCGGAGCTCCTGCTGCCCGACGCCGACACCGAGTTGCCGGTGCGGTACGTCCACCAGCGCCAGCGCCACCTCGCGAGCCGAGGTACCAGCGAGGTACGGCTCGACGATCGCGACGCTGTTTCCGGCGAGGTGAGTGCGGAGACCTGCTCTGTCGAACGGCCTGACGCGTTCGGTGTAGAGGACGGTCACATCTCGATCGCGCACAGCGGCAAGTACGTTGTCGGCCGTCGGCCCCACCGCGACGACCGTGCCGCAACGCCCTCGCTGTAGAACCGTCAGACCGGGATGCTCGGCATACGGACGCGCGTTGGATGTGCCGTCCAACCGGATGTAGACCCGATCGTCGCCGTCCATCGCGGACCGCAACGCGCTCTCGGCTTCGTCGGCGTCTCCGGGCACGTGCACTCGCCAGCCGTCCAGGGTGTCGAGCAGCGCCACGTCACGGTGCCCGAAGTGAGTCTCGCCGCCGGCAGCCATCGAATACGAGCCCCCTGCACTGACGAGCACTGCCCCGACGCCTTGATGACCGAGGTCGAGTTTCACCTGTTCGAAGGGCCGTTCCACCAGGAACGGTGGGAACGTGTGCACGATCGGGCGCATCCCTGCCAGCGCTGCGCCTCCCGCGAACGAGATCATCAGCTGCTCCCGTATTCCCACGTTGACAACACGATCTCGCACTGCATCGGTGACGTGGGGTGCGATGTATCCCGCCCCGATCTCGGCCAGCACGAGCAAGCGTCTGTCGTCCGCGGCCAGCAGGTCCGGGATCGTTCGGTAGAAGCGCTCACGCTGGTCGGTGATCGTGGTCGTCCTCGCCGCTGTGTCCAGCATTCTCACCCCTTGCTCTCGGTATGTGCAACAACAACATTGGGCACTGCGAACCGTCTGGAGAATGCGCGGTGCAGCGCGTCGTGGTCACGACCGTCGACGTCCTCGGCGGCCCATCCCTCGACTGCGAACCGCGCCCCGATTCCGCCTGGCCAGCCCAGGCCGGCCGATCGGTTGTCGATGACGACGACCGTCAGATTTCCCAACCCAGCGCGACCCGCATACTGGATCGCCTCGGCGTTGCTTCCCTCGTCCAGCTCCGCGTCGCCGACGAGAACGATCACGCGCGCGTCGGAACCTCGGAGCGCCAACGTCGTCGCCGTGCCGGTAGCCAGTCCGATGCCGTGCCCCAGCGAACCCGAGGAGATCTCCACGCCTGGTACGAGCGTGCGGTCCGGGTGATAACCGAGGGGGGAGTCGAACCGTCCGAATCCGTCGAGTTGTTCTTCGGTGAGGAATCCCGCCGACGCGAGGACAGCGTAATAGGCCATGGGCCCGTGGCCTTTCGAGACCAGAAATCGGTCCCGCCTCGGATCGGACGGGTTCGAGGGGTCCGTGCGCAGGATCGTCGAATACAGAACCCAGATGACATCGAGCGTGGACGTCGCACTCGCGTCGTGCTTTTCGTCGCCGGTCATGCGCGTCATCAAGCCGGCCAGTTCGTCGTATGTCGTGTGCATGCCTCCACGGTGCAACCTGAACCGAACTCGAGGTCAAGGCCGATACGTCCGAGGAACGCGTTTTGCCGAATCGGCAAACCTACTTGCCAGACGGTTACGAGTGGGCCACAGTGGACGCATGACTACACACCTCGACCATGACGTCATCATCGTCGGCGGCGGCCCGGCTGGACTAGCAGCGGCGGTGACGCTCGGGCGTGCACGCCTGCGAGTCCTCGTCGTGGACGCAGGATCTCCGCGCAACGCGCCGGCCGAGCACGCCCACAACTACCTCGGGCTGGAGGGACTTCCTCCGCTCGAACTCCTCGCTCGCGGGCGCACGGAAGCGCAGAGTTACGGCGCAGTGATCCAGGAGGGCACGGCGACGGCGGCAACCGCGCACGGCAATCACTTCACCGTCGAACTCGCCGACGGCGCCACCCTCACCACCCGACGCCTGCTCGTGACTACAGGCCTGACGGACGAACTTCCCGACATCGACGGTCTCGCCGAGCGGTGGGGACGCGACGTTCTGCACTGCCCCTTCTGCCACGGCTGGGAAGTGCGCGACAAGAAGGTCGGCATCATCGGGAGCCCCTTCGGCGTTCATCAGGCACTGATGTGGCGGCAGTGGGTCGACGACGTGGTGCTCTTCACCCGCGAATTCACGCCCACCGTAGACGAATCGAAGAAGCTCGCCGCGCGGGGTGTCACGGTGATATCGGATGCCGTACAGAAGATCGCCGTCGAGAACGATGCGCTCGTGGGCATCCAGTTGACCACCGGTTCGGTGGTTCCGGTGGACGCCGTTGTGACCAAGCCGACGTTCACCGCCAACGCCGGCGTTCTGGTGAGCCTCGGACTGGAGGTCACCGACATGATGATGGGCGACGTACCCGCCGGGGCGTCGTTCGTCGCGACGGATCAGACCGGCGCGACGTCGGTTGCCGGCGTCTACGCCGCGGGCAACGTCGCCGCCCCGATGGAGAACGTGATCGGTTCTGCCGCAGCGGGCGTCCGCGCCGCGGGCGGTGTCGTCGCGAGCCTCATCGAGGAGGACACTCGACTGCCCGTCGGCCCGGACGATTCGACCGGCGCCGCGAGCTAAGTGCGGTCGCGCAGCTCGTTCGTCAGCAGCATCAGGGCCGGTGCTGCCGACACGAGTTGCGCGGCAGCTTCGTCGGGAAGTCGGCTCAGCGCCTCGGTGATTCGAGCCGACCATGCTGCTTCGATGCGAGTTCGGTTGCGCCGCATCCGATCGGTGACCTCGAGTTGCGTGACACGCCGGTCCGTCGGCGACGGAGTCTTGACCACGAGCCCACGTTCGACGAGGGTGCGGACTGCCGCACTGACGTTGGAAGGCTGCATCGCCAGCATGTCCGCGAGTGCGGACACACCGATGCCTGTGTTCCTGTCGATCTGCTTGAGCACGGTGACCTCGGGCGCGGGGAGCCGTTCGATGCCGAGCTCTTCCACGCGATCCGTGCGCTGAATGATCCAACTCAGATCGTGGAGCACCGAGGCGAGGACTGCGGGGTCGGTCGTATCCGTCACACCGACATAATACATATAATTTTATAAGCTATTGTCGTAGCCGATGACTACCACCACGCCTTCCCGGACCGCAGCACCGAGCGCCGTACTCATCGGCGTACTCGCACTGCTCACCGCCGTACCACCTCTCGCGACCGACATGTACCTCCCCGGGTTTCCGGCGATGGCAGCCGATCTGAACACCTCGGCCAGCAGCATTCAGCTCACCCTGACCACCTTTCTCATCGGCCTCGCCATCGGACAGCTGATCATCGGACCCCTGTCGGACAAACTCGGCCGCAGAGTCCCGTTGATCGTCGGGGCAGCCGTGTGTCTCGCTGCGGGCATCGCATCCGCACTCGCGCCGTCGGTCGAGTTCTTGATCGCTGCCAGGTTCGTACAAGGGCTCGCCGGTGCAGCGGGGGTCGTGCTGTCGCGGGCGATCATCGCCGACCGCACCGAAGGAAGCCACGCTGCCAAACTGTTCGGGTTGATGATGATCATCGGCGGCGTCGCGCCGGTCATCGCACCGCTCATCGGCGGCGCAGTCGTCGACTCCCTCGGATGGCGCGGAGTCTTCTGGATCATCGTCGGACTGACCGCCGTGATGCTCCTGTGCGCCATCGCATTGGTTCCCGAGTCGCTGGACCGCGAGAACCGCCGCGGCGGAGGGATCGCTCAGATGATCAGCGGCATGGGAACGGTGGTGAAGAACCGCCGATACCTGTCCTACACACTGACGTTCGCCTTCGCATTCAGCGTGATGTTCGCCTACATCTCCGCGTCACCCTTCGTACTCCAGAACATGCTCGGCCTGTCGGCGGGTCAGTACTCGGCGGCCTTCGCCGTGAACGCACTCGGACTCATGGTCGGAAGTGCGATCACCGCGAAGCTCGCCGATCGAATCCCTCTGCAGCGGATGATGACCGCCGGAATTACCGCCCTCGTCGTCACCACCACACTGCTGCTCGTTCTCGTCATGGTCGGGATCAGCCTGTGGCCGACGCTCGTTCTGCTGTTCCTCACCCTGGTGGCCGAGGGTTTCGTCTTCGCCAACGCGACGAGCCTTGCCGTCGCACAGGTTCCGCAGCTTGCCGGCACCGGCTCGGCAATGCTGGGAGCACTTCAATTCGGTTTGGCCGCAGTCATTTCGCCACTTGTCGGCCTCGGCGGCGAGGAGACGGCCGGTCCCATGGTGATCGCCATGTTCGTCAGCGCGCTCATCGCCGCCGGCGCCTGCTTCGCGAGCCGAAAGGACTGACGAGACAGAGCCGTCCGAACAGGCGACAGAGGCGCAGCGCTCAGAGGGAGCCGAGAGCCGCCACCAACTGCTCCTCGACGGCGTTCTTCTCCAGGCCGAGGTCGGTGACCAGACCTGCGCCGTTCTCGAACTCGAGCATTGCCAGCAGCACGTGCTCGGTCCCGACGTAGTTGTGCCCCAGACGCAGTGCCTCGCGGAAGGTGAGTTCGAGCACCTTCTTCGAGCCTGCGTCGTACGGGATCAGCGCGGGGGACCGGCCTTCCGACGCGGGAAGCAACGCCTGCGCCGCGTCGCGCACCTGCTGTTCGGTCCGGCCGTCGGACAGCAGGAAACGGGTACCGATCGACTCCTTCTCGGTCAGCAAGCCGAGAACCAGGTGAGCGGGAGCGATCTCGGCATTGCCCGCGGCGTTCGCCTCGTTCTGGGACGCGACAACGACGTTCTTGGCCCGAGGGGTGAACCGCTTGAAGCCCTCGGAGGCGTCCATCGCGGAATCGGATCCGCCCGGCCCCTTCGGCACGAATCGCTTCTGCGCGGCCTGCTTCGACACGCCCATGCTCTGGCCGATGTCGGTCCACGACGCACCCGACCGGCGCGCCTGATCGACGAAGTGACCGATCAGGTGATCGGCGAGATCGCCGAGGGAATCGGCCGCGACGACCGCGTCGGACAGTTGCTCGAGCTCGTCGTCGTGCACTTTCTTGATGGCGTCGATCAGATCGTCGAGGCGGACAGGGAGTTGGATTTTCGTTGGTTCGACCATGCGTCAACCATAGGTTGACGATCGAGCATCGTCAACCCCCAGTTGACGATTTCAGGCGAACAGCCGCGCCGCAGCGACGCCCGCCTCGATGTCGACCTGCCGGGCCCCGAACATCGCCCGCAGCTGCTCCGACGTGACCGCCGGACCCGCAGCCACCGCGGCGGCCACCGCCGACGCGTCGACTACCGCGGTGACACCGTGGTCTCGTGCGATGCCGTTCAGGAACTCGGTCAGATGCTCGGTCGTCGCCTCCGCACTGACGGGCGGGAGATTCAGCATCACGAAACCGTCGGGAACGCTGTACTCGGCGCGTGACCAACGGCCGTGCTCGAAGACGTAGACGAACCCCAGCCACATGCCCGACCGCTGAATGTCCGCGATGTAGTCGGCCACCACGTCACCCGTCCAGGCAGGCAACCCGCGCAGAAGGTCCGTCTCGGGTTCACCGAAGTACTCGGCGGCCGCGCCGAAGTACGTTTCGCTGTACTCGTGGTCGTACCCCACGAGAACAGCCCGAGAGATGCCACTCGAACCTCCAGCGGAGGCGTCGGCGATTCTCAGTGCCGCCCAATTGCCCCCGCCGTCGTCGTAGTGCCACGTCCCACCGTTCACTGCACCGCTACCAGGGCGAGCGTGGCAGTGGTCCGGCCGGCCCTGCGCCGCCGTGAGGGCCGCACACGACGCCCACCGACCACGCATGTCCTCCGGCCCCGGCAGATCAGGATGCGGCAGACCAGGCATGGGCGAGCCGCCGCTCATGCCACGGGGGCCGTTCCGGCCATCATGATCTGCTCGACGGCGCTCATGAAGTCCTCCGGTGCCTGGATCTCCGTGGACGCGGCGATGGTCGTCGCCGCCGTCAACACCGGTTGATCGCGCTGGTCGAAGATCTCGTTCTCCACGACCATCAGATCCGCGCCCACGGCCCGGCGCGCCGACACCAGTGACACTTCGCAGCTCAACCGATCCCCGGCCAGCAACGGGCGATGAAAGGTGAATCGCTGATCCACCTGAAGGATCTGCGGCATCGCGTAGCAACTGAGCGTTTCCTCGAACAACCGCCGCTGTGCCACGAACGCGATGAGCGACATGAAGGTCGGCGGCGCGACGAGGCTGCTGTGGCCGAGAGCCGTCGCCTCGTCCTGGTCGAAGTGCGCGGGGTGGAAATTCTGAACCGCGTTCGCGAACTCCGAGACCTTGGCCTTGCCCACCTCGTACACATCGTCGATTCGGTAACTCTGCCCGACCATGGCCCGTACCTGCCCAGGGACGTCCTGTGATGCGGCGTCGTCCTGCGATCCTGTGCCGTCCGATGCACTCATGGTGTCCGATTTTACGCGTCTGTCAGGAGTGCACACTCCCGACGGCTCCCCGGCGCAGGGCTTCCAGGCCCAGCGGTACGACCACTGCGATCACGACGTGCATGAGCGAGAGGGTGACCGTGCTGGCCGCGTCGAAGTCGGCGGCGAGGGTCATCGCGATGGTGCCCAAGGGAGCAACGACTCCGACGACCTGCGCGATGCGGATGGCGGGAAGCCACTTCAGCGACACGAGGGCGGCGACGCCCATTCCCACGACCATGGGTACGACCGTCAACATGACGACTCCGCCCGGTGCGACCGCCATGGTGGTTCCGGCGTCGGTCAGTTCGAAATTTCCACCCGCCGCCAACCCGATCACCCAGAGCACGAGATTGAACACGAGTGCGAGCAACACGGAGAACAACACTGCACGCGGCCGCGACAACGACCGAGCAGAAATACCTGAAATCGACGTGGTCATGGGTGACTCCTGCCTGTACGCAAGGACCAGGGGCGCCTTGCTTCGACAGATCTGACCCGTACCGATCCGAGAACTCATCGCACACCGACGCGGGACTCGTGACGAGGTTCCCAGCACAGTGGAGGGGTCCTACAGTAATCTTCCCGACAGGGCGAACTTGACAGCCGGTTCGTGGACTACAGCAGCAGGTGAGGGGGCCTTCGATGAACACGAAGGCGCCGTCGATGCATCGAACGCTTGCCGGGGCGCCGAAGTTCGTCGGCTTCGCGAGTGTTCTCGCTGTCGGCGCCGTGCTGTTTCTCGTCGGTGACGCGTCGGTTCGGTCGATGGTTCTCGGCACGTTCGCCATCGGAGCCATCCTCGCGATCGGCGTCGGCATCCGCAGACACAAGCCGGCCGACGCCACCTCCTGGTGGTGCCTGTTCGGGACCGCAATCCTGTTCCTGCTGGGCGTCAGCCTCCGCGGGGACCCGAGTATCCATCCCTCGGGCGTGACGGCGCTGTCGAACACGTTCATGCTCGGCGGCTACGTGTTGATCGCCGTCGCACTGGCCCGCTGGATTCTCGAACGCCGCTCCCGCGACGACGTGACGCCGCTGATCGACGCGACGTTGACCGCGATCGGTGCGTTGTTCCTCTCGTGGGTCCTGCTGATCTCGCCCCTTCTCGACACCGAGATGGACACTGCCGTGGCCGTTCTCAACGGCATCTACCCTGCCGTCGACGCAGGCATGATCACGCTGACGGCGTATCTGTTGATGTCCTCCAAGCGCGGCAACACCTCGCTGCGGTTGCTGATGCTCGCGTTGCTGTCGGTGTTCGTCGGCGACATCGCCTACGCCCACTTCCTGTCCCGGGCATCACCACTGTCACCTGGCCTGCTCGACGGCATCTACCTCGTCGGCTACGTCTCGCTCGGACTCGCAGCGCTGCACCCGCAGATGGCCACGATGGCTCAGCGTCAGCGTGCGACACCCCGTCATCGGCGTCGGTCCGCGTTCCTCTTCGTCATGCTGTTGGTGTGCGCGGCCATCCCCGTCCTCGGAACGTCGTTGTCCACCGCCGATCTCGCGGTCCGCTCCACACTGCTCTCGGCCATCCTCATCGGCAGCTTCCTCCGCGGCGAACGCGCCATGAGCCTGATGGAACGCAGCGAGGACGACGCCAGATATCGCGCAGCGCACGACGCACTGACCGGCCTACCCAATCGCACCATGTTGCCCGACGAGTTCGAGCGCCTCGGCGCGCGGGACGAGCCGGGCAGAATTTTCATCCTGTTCGTCGACCTCGACAACTTCAAGGTCGTCAACGACTCCTACGGGCACCGCGTCGGTGACGAGATGATTGCGGCGACAGCGCACCGAATCCGGTCCACGGTCCGCTCGGTCGACACCGTGGTTCGCTACGCGGGGGACGAATTCATCGTGATCGGCCGCTGCACTCGACCAGAGATGGAAGCACTGGCGAAGTCGATCGTCGACCGAATCGCCGAGCCGTTCGTTCTCAGTGCCGCCAGCGCGTACATCACCGCGTCGGTCGGCATCGCCGCGACCACCAACCGGGCGCATCGTCTCGACGACCTCATTCGCGAGGCGGACACCGCGATGTACCACGCGAAGTCGCAGGGCGCGTCGCGCATCGCGTACTTCGACGAGTCCCTACGGGCGTCGTCCACGGCCGCGATCGAAACGGCCACCGCTCTGCGCGGCGCCGTGCGGCGCGGAGAGTTGGTGGTCTATTACCAGCCGATCGTGATGACCTCGACCCGCGCCACCGTCGTCTACGAGGCTCTGGTGCGGTGGCAGCACGGTGGGCGACTGCGCGGACCAGGCGAGTTCGTCGCCATCGCGGAGTCGACCGACCTGATCGGCGAGATCGGCGCTGCCGTCCTGCGAACCGCCCTCACGGACCTGGCGGCATTGCGGGCGCAGGGCCAGGACGTCACGATGTCCGTC
Source organism: Rhodococcus sp. RS1C4 (assembly GCF_002258225.1). Taxonomy (NCBI): domain Bacteria; kingdom Bacillati; phylum Actinomycetota; class Actinomycetes; order Mycobacteriales; family Nocardiaceae; genus Rhodococcus; species Rhodococcus sp. RS1C4. Next base: position 63,097 of record NZ_NOXZ01000019.1, read on the forward strand.
AACATCTCGCCCGTTCAGTTGCGCGACGAGTCACTGCCGGTGCTCGTCGGACAGTTGTTGGCCGAACTCGGATTGCAAGGCTCCGATCTGGCACTGGAAGTCACCGAGACGGCGTTGATCGACGACGTGTTCGCCGCGAAGAAGATCCTCGACCGCCTCGCTGCACTGGATGTGCTGATCGTGTTGGACGACTTCGGAGTCGGTTACTCCTCGCTCAGTCGCCTCCGTGAACTGCCCATTGCGCTGCTGAAGATCGACCGCTCGTTCATCGCCGAGATCGGAACCGATACGTCGGGCGGCTCACTGGTCTCCGCGATCGCCGCGATGGCGCGCGCACTACCCGTCTCCATCGTCGCGGAGGGCGTCGAGACCGAGCATCAGGCCCGCGCCATCGAGGCATTGCACTGCCGGTTCGCCCAGGGCTACCTGTACGGGCGGCCTGCTCCGCTGCAGCACTGGCTGAAGCAGGGCAGCGGCTCCGCCCCGTCGTCCGTGCCCGTCCAGTAGCACTCAGGCACCCCAGGACGCGGGCGCCCGCTATTTCAGTCGGTATCCCATCCCGGTCTCGGTGAGCAGATGACGCGGCCGGGATGGATCGTCCTCGAGTTTCTGGCGCAACTGGGCGAGATAGATTCGCAGATAATGCGTCTCACGTTCGTGCTTCGGACCCCACACGGTCTTCAGGATCTCGCGCTGGGACACCAGCTTTCCGCGGTTGCGGGCCAGTAGCTCGAGCACTCCCCACTCGGTGCGGGTCAGATGAACGACGTCCCCGCCGCGGGTGACGGTCTTCGAGGACAGGTCGACCGTGAACGAATCCGTCTCCACCACTGCGTCTTCCACCGCCCTCGGGCCTCGACGCAAGGCCGCCCGCAACCGCGCCAACAACACGTCCATCTCGAACGGCTTGGTGACGAAGTCGTCGGCCCCGGCGTCCAGTGCGTCCACGGTGTCGGCGGAATCCGTTCTCGCCGAGAGCACGACGATCGGAACGTCGGTCCATCCGCGCAGACCCCCGATGACCTCGACACCGTCGAAATCCGGCAGACCCAGGTCGAGGAGTACCACCTCGGGGTGGAAATCCGCCGCCACCCGCAGCGCTTCGGCTCCCGACGCCGCAGCCACGACGTCGTATCCACGCACTTTCAGGTTGATGCGCAACGCGCGAACGATCTGGGGCTCGTCCTCGACCACCAGGATGCGAATGCTCGGTGATTCGGTCACTGCGCACCCTTCGGGCTCGGCGACGGAACGGGCCGAGCTGCCGACGACGTCGGTTCCGGAGACATGAGCTGCACGGCCACCGTCAACCCTCCGCCCGGGGTGTCGAGGGCGCGGACGGTGCCGCCCATCGCTTCGACGAATCCGCGCACGACGGACAGGCCGAGGCCGACGCCTGCGCTGTTGTCGGTGTCCCCGAGTCGCTGGAAGGCGTCGAACATCGTCTGCTGAGCCGCTCGAGTGACACCTGGCCCGTTGTCTGCGACGGTGATCGTCGTCCCACCTCCGCTGTCCGTTGCACGGATGAACACGGTACTGCCGGGAGCGTGTCGGACGGCATTGCCCACGAGGTTGGCCAGCACACGCTCGAGCAGGCCCGCGTCGGCGAGTACACAGGCACTGCCGACGTCGGTGACCGTCGACGACGGGTCGGCCTCCACGCCGATCAGTGCCCGCTGCACCGCGTCCTCGACGTAGACCGGTGCGAGGGAGGGCCGCACCACACCTGCCTGCAGCCGGGAGGAGTCCAGCAGGTTCTCCACCAGAGACGTCAGCTGATCCGCCGACTCGTCGATGGTGGCGATCAGTTCGGCGGTGTCCTCGGCGGAGAACTCCACGTCGGTGCTGCGGAGCGACGACGACGCGGCTTTGACAGCGGCGAGCGGGGTGCGCAGATCGTGACTGACGGCGGAGAGGAGCGCGCGGCGCAATGCGTCGGCCTCGGCCAGAGCTGTTGCGCGACTGGCCTGCTGGGCGCGGCGGGCAGCGAGATCGACCAGGACGGCCACCGCCACTGCGACGACCAGCAGCACCACGGTGACGAGAAAGTTCTCGGGCTCGGCGATCGTGAGGCTGTAACGGGGTTCGGTGAAGAAGTAGTTGAGCAGGAACCCGGAGATCAGGGCCGACAGCGCTGCGGGTACGACGCCCCCGAGAAGGGACACGCACAGGACGACGACGAAGAACAGCGCGCTGATTCCACTCGAGTCGAAATCGGTTCCCAGCACGTCGATGAGTCCCGCCGCGGCACACGGAACCACCACTGCAGCAGTCCAACTCACTACTGCTCGTCGAACCGTGAGCCGAACGTTCACGGCCGTATCTCGATGTCGTCGACGTGCACGTCGACGTCGTCGCGCGTCAGCGACACACCGAGGATCTCGGCCACGATCGACATGGCGATGCGCGCCAGATCGTTTCCGACAGCTTGAAGGTCGCTGTCGTACGCACCGACCACCGAGAGCGAAACCCCGGTGCACTTGTGCTCGTCCGTGTGCACGGCGATCTCGGTCGGCTGACACCCGTGAACTCCGGACAGTGCCCGAAGCACTGCCGTGCGCACGACGTGATCGCTGACGCGCAGAGTGTCGGATCCACGGCCTTCCGGCGCCGTGGGGAACCGCGCATCCACCGGCCATGTCCGACGGGTCGTCGCACGGACCTTGGAGATGATGGAGTTGCTGATGTCGAACCAGCGCGGCTCCTCCGGCGCCTCCCGCAGCTCCCGCGCCGCGCGCTGCAACACCCAGTCGTCCGGTTCCGACGTCATAGCTGCATCACTGCCATGCCGCCAACCTTTCACTCAATGTTGCTCGGGCGCGAACCAGGTGACCGCGTACCGCGCTTGCCGACAGTGTCATGATCTGCCCGATCTCCGGATGTGTCATCCCCTCCACTTCTCGCAACAGCCAACACGCTCGCTGGCGGTAGGGCAGTTCGGCCAACGCACGCCCCAGATCCGCCATGAAGTCGTCGTTCGTGACGCTGACCTCGGGATCCGCGCGTGCATCCGTGCTTCGGCGCTCGAACACCCAGTCCTCGGCAGGTGCGACCGCACGCTTGCGCCGGTGATCGACGACCTTGTGCGAGACCATCGAGAACAACCAGGTCCGCAGTTTGGAGTCGCCCCTGAACGTATCCAATCCCTTCCATGCCGCGACGAAGGCGTCCTGGACGACTTCCTCGGCTGCACCGTGATCGGAGAGCATGTTGCGGGCGTAGCGGAACATCTCCGGGCCGTACCTGGCGACGATCAGCTCGAAGGCGTCGGTGTCGCCGAGTGCTGCATTGCTGACGAGCACGTGATCGGACAGCGGCCCGCCGTCGGACATGACACGGCCGGGTGGATCGTCGGTCATCGAACCGTGTCCGCCATCGGTGCCCCCGTCCTCGAAGTGCTCGTGCCACGTGTGTCCACCTGGACGAGATGCATTCGACACCGTTGTACCAGCGAACCATGGTTGTGATGCACATCACTATTTTCGGACGTGCGCTTTCTCGACTTCGCTACGACCTACTTGACGTCACAATCGATTCGCGAGAGGACAGAACATGAGCACCCAGACGCTGGACAAGTCGACAGACGCCGCATCCGGAACGGCTGCCAAGAGCGCGACCACCACGTCCGCACTGGTCAGCACCACCGGACGCACCACCATCGCCGACACCGTCGTGTCGAAGATCGCCGGCATCGCCACCCGCGAGGTCCAGGGCGTCCACGACGTCGGCGGCGGCACCTCCCGCGCCATCGGAGCGCTGCGCGAGCGCATCCCCGGTGCACGCGTCAACCAGTCGCAGGGTGTGTCGGTCGAGGTCGGCGAGCGTCAGGCCGCCGTCGACATCGACATCGTCGCCGAGTACGGAGTGTCGATCGCAGACCTGGCGTCGGGCATCCGTCGCAACGTCATCACCGCCGTGGAGCGGATGACGGGCCTCGAGGTCACCGAGGTCAACATCGTCGTGCACGACGTCTTCCTCGACGAGGGTGACGACGAGTCCGGGCAGGAAGTGTCCGGGACGCGAGTTCAGTGACATCAGGACCCGATATGAGCGCACCCGACGTCTCGGAAGTCATCGCCGACGTGGTGACGGCGACGGCGGGCGTCGCGGGTCTGCACGGCGGTATGTTCGGTGAAGCCGCGACATACCTGCCGGGCAGGCGCGTCTCCGGCGTTCGGATCCGTGAGGACGGCAGCGTCGACGTGCACGTGATTTTGCGTGCAGGCAGCCCGATTCCGGCCACCGCCGACGCGATCCGAACGGCCGTCGCTACCGTGGCCGACGGCCCGGTTCACGTCACCGTCGAGGGCGTAATCCGCTGATGATGCGGTCCACTCACGCATGAGCCGTTCGGTCGAACACACCGCCGCCCGCCGCGCGGTGGCCAGGAAGCACCATCCGGACGTCGGCGGCGACCCGGCTGTGTACGCAGCCGAACTCGCCGCCGTCGACCGAAGGTTCTCGCGCGCGCCCACCACGATTCGTCGGCGCACGTGGAAGCACCTATACCGCAGGATCTTCGGGCCCGCAGGGCGGCTGCGGTCCAAACGTTACTTCGACATCTAGCCCTCACATCTAGCAGGAGCATCATCATGACGACGTCCACCATCGGTTTGTTCGTAGGACTTCTGTTGGCCATTGCGGCCGCTGCCGGCGGATTCACCGGGTTTCTCTTCGCCGTGATCCTCGCCGTCGTCGGTTTCGCCGTCGGCCGCTACATCGACGGCGAACTGGACGTGTCGATGTTCCAGAGCCGCGACGCGTTCTCGCGTGGCCGCCGCCATGACCGCTGACGAACGAGGCCACCTCGAGGTACGAGTTCGAGCCGTCACCCGCATCGCCGAGATCACGGCGGGCCGGGTGGACGGCGTGGAACCCGTCACCGGTGGCCTCACGTCGAAAGCCCTTCCGCGCGTGGAGGCAACTATCCGAGACGGAAAAGTCCGGGCGACGGTCGAAGCCGCCACGCGATGGCCGACGCCCATCGCCGACGTCGCTGCGCGAGTGCGAACCAGCGTGGCGGACGACCTTCGACAATCGAGCGGGCTGGAGGTCGACACCGTGGATGTCGTGATGCGTTACGTTGCGCCGGAGAAAAACACGAGTTCAGGAAGGCGAGTCGAATGACCACACAGGTATCGCCGAAGGCGGCGCCTCGCGCGAGTGCAGTCGCCGTGGTTCTCGCGCTGGCTCTCTGTGTCGTCGGCGTCGTTCTGGGTCGCGACGCGTCGATCGAGTTCGGTCTCGTCGACGGTGCACCCTGGATCGCGCCTGCGATCGACTGGCTACTCGGTGTCACCGTACTCGGTGCGATGCTGCCGGTCGGCATCGTCGCCGCGGTGATCGGGCTGGTCCTGCTCGTCTGTGCGGTGTTGCCGCGCAGCCGAACTCACCGACCGTCGGGTTCCGATGGCGTCTGGATCGCCAAGGGCTCGGCGCGGGTCCGAAGTTCGTCGATCGGTGTCGGCACCGCCACTGTCGATCGTCTGGTCACCGCGCTGGTCGGCCTCGTGCTCGGCGCAGCCGGACTGGCGGCTGCCGCATGGGAACGCGACCGGCTGCCGCAGTTCGCACACGACGCCAGGCGGACGGTCGAGTCGTGGAACCCCGCCGAGTGGGCAGACACGTCATGGTGGCCGTGGGCGCTCACCGGCGCCACCGTCGTCGTATCCGTCGCCGGGCTGTACTGGCTGTGGGCACACCGGCCCCGGCGTGCCGCCTCCTTGATCGGCAGCGACGACGCCAGGGTGGACCTGACCTCCGCCGCACAGAACGCGGCCGCCGCATTGGCGTCGTCACCCGGGGTCGATGCGGCCAGTGGTCGAGTGGTGGACACCGGCACGGGCCGCCTGCTTCGAATCTCTGCCCGCGCGAGCGACGCGGGCACACCGTCCGCGGACCTCCTCGCGTCGGCCGTTGCTCTCCGCGAAACCTGTGCCGGCGCCATGTCCGGCCTCGAGGTGGACACCCAGGTGCTGATTCAGCCGGGTCGGGCCAGGTAATCGAGGGCGAGGGCATCCTGAGAATCGATCAGGTGCTCTGGGCAGGTGGGCGTCGACGAGAAGAGCCGTCGTTCGGGCTGCACTCTCAGGTTGGGCACGTACAGTCACGCCATCGTCCGTACAGCGTTCGCCGAACGCCGGCTCGCCACGAAGAGAGTTACCTATCGCCTCACCGACATCCACACACGACGCCCATCACGCTGCCGCAGGAATCGCGTGGGTCCTGTGCTTCGCCTACTTGCTCGCGGAAGTGTTCACCGCAGCAGCGTGGAGTACCCCGTACAGCTTCGAGGACAACTCGATCAGCTCACTCGGGGTGACGACGTGCCAGGTCGGTTCCTGCTCACCCCTGCACGACGTCATGAACGCCGCGTTCGTTGCCCTGGGAGTCCTGACACTCGTCGGAGCACTGTTCCTGCACCGCCACATCAGAAGTGGACGAGTGAAGAAGGCGATCCTGTCACTGGCCGTGATCATCGCGGTCAGCACCGCGGCGACCGGACTCTTCCCCGCCGACGACGGAACCATCCTGCACTGGGCCGCCGTGCTGCCCGGCTTCATCGCTCGGCACGTGGTTCTGGCGTTGATCGCCTGGCACTTCTGGCGTGAGCGACGAGTGGTCGCACTCTGGTCCGCGGTCTGCGCGCTCGTCGGTGTCGTCGGTGCGGTCCTGATGCTGGCGCAGACATTCGGATTCGGCCTGGGAGAACGCCTGGCGCTCTACCCGATGCCCACATGGATGGCCGTCACCGGCACAGCAGTACTCGTCGCGCTGGCCCGTCGAATGGTGTTACGGCGATTCGACGCACGATGGCTGCATGTCGTCTTCCGCGCGTCAGCCGAATCGAGCCCGAAGATCGGCGCCCGCAGCAGCGGCGCCGAACAACCAGCCCTGCCCTAGCGTCGCGCCGAGGCCGAGCGCCCGCACCCGATCCCGCTCGGATTCGATGCCCTCCGCAAGGATCACTGCACCGGTGGACGCGACGTACCGTCGGACTGCCGACAATGCGCGCATGCTTCCGAACGCACGGGGCCGGCGCAGCACCGACGCATCGAGCTTCACGATGTCCGGCTCTACGATCGGCAGCGCTTCGAGAGTGCCGCGGTTGGCACCGACGTCGTCGAGAGCGATGGAGAATCCCCGCCGTCGGGCCGACGTCACCATCGAGCGGAGCCTGTCCGCGTCTCCGACGAGACCGCGTTCGGTGATCTCGAGAACCACCCTGCCGTCGCCTTCCAGGGCGTCGAGGTGCGCCTCGGTGCGTTCGATGTCCGTGATTCCCGACGGCTCGTAGTTCAGGTACAACGCCAGTCCGCGCCGCAGATCCGCCGAGCGTGCTTCCTTCAACGCCGCGGCACGGCAGGCGAAGTCGATGTCCGACACCACACCACGCGTGCGCGCGAGAGCGAACACCTCGGCTGGATCGACCCCGACGACCGTCGGCCACCGAGCGAGCGCTTCGACTCCGACGACATCACCGGTCCGCAACGCGACCACCGGCTGGAAGCACGGAACCATGTCGTCGATCGCGACGAGTGCGGCGCGAGCGGACAGAGACGTGACCGGCGCCATCACACCGATCTCTTCGGGTCGAGCGAGTCCGCGATCAAGGCAGCATGGAGCGATCGGAGTCCGGACGACTTCATCGGATCGATGCCGGTGATCTGCTGAATTCTCTTCAACCGGTAGTCGACGGTGTTCGGATGCACCACAAGCTGTTTCGCTGCTTTCTTACGGTTGGCCTCGGTGGAGACGAACACCTGAAGGGTCGGCAGCAGATCCGGTACGCGCCGCAGTGGATCCAGCATCCTCTCGAGGTGGCGACGGCCGACACCCGGCCGCGCGATCTGGAACTCCAACGCCAAGTCGGCGATTCGATACACGCCGGGTCGATAGTCCAAGCGCTGCACCAGCCTGAGCAACTCGTAGGCGTTCTCGGCGGCAGCTGCGATGCGCGACGCCACCGATACCGCCGCCGAGGCGGACACGGGGACTTCGCCCGCCTCCGTCAACCGGGTGATCAGGGATTCGACGACACCGGCCACCGGATCCGGCACGAGGATCGTTCCGCCGGTTGCACTGAGGATCGCCAGCGGCGGCTCGGCAGCGTGGAAGTCGGCGAGCGCGGACCGTATCCGTTGCAGTTTGCGCGTCGCCGCTGCCTCTCGCGCGACAGGGGCGCCCACCTCGTCGGCGTGCGGAGGAAAGTGCACCGCGACGACTTCGTATCGCTCGGCGAGCTCGGTGCCGTACCTCTCGGCGATGGACGGGGCACTCCGGTCTCCGGTGAGCAGGGCGGTGACCAGTGCCTGCGTCTGGTCCTGACCCTGCGCGGCCACGGCCTTGTATTCGTCGAGATATCCCGAGGACACCGCCTCGGACACCACGTCGAGCAGACCGAACATCAGCACCGCGCCGTCGACGAGCGCGCCGTGCTCACCGTCCACCGCGCGCCCGGCGATCATGCGAAGGCATCGCGAGAACCCTTCGTGGAACGCGTGCTGGATGGCGGCCAGTGGAACGCCGAGTCGAGCCCACTTGCCCGCGGACCGGCGCAGACGGCCGAGCGCTTCGGTCGACGGTTGTACGCCGCTGTCCAGAACGTCTGCCGCCAGCGCGACGCATTCTGCGGTCACCTCGGCGACGACAGTCCGGCCGGACCTCCCGGTCAGCTCACGACACTGGGTGGTGTCGAGCACGTGGTCGATGATCTTCTGCGTCGAATCCCCCGCGACTCGAAGTTGATGGGATGCCGGACGTCCTCCCAGGCTCAGTCCCTCTGCCGAATCGGAGGACACCATCGTGGTTGCCATACGCTTCTCACCTTCCGAAACGTTCGGGGCGGCCGGGGCCTCCGCTGTTGTCGTAGAAGGTCACGATAGAGCAACAAACGGACCGAGAGAATGTTTGGGTGCCGAAACGCGGATCCAGAGTTGGATTCGAGGACTTGTACTCACCCCTTCGGCCCTGCAGTTGTGACGAGTCCCCAGCAGAACTGGACATATTCACATTTCAACAATGCGCACGAGTTTCAGAATCACGGACCGAAGATGTCCGCAATCCGCTCTAGCTTGAGCCGCATGGACATCAGCGACTTCACCATCGACGTACCGCAAACGGACCTGGACGACCTCACCGCCCGCCTGACGCGCACCCGCTTCCCGAACGGCCACGCAACCGGATGGGGAACGGGGACCGACCTCGACACGATGCGCCGCCTCACCTCCTACTGGGCACAGGATTACGACTGGCGCCGCGTCGAAGCGCGACTGAACGAGTTCCCACACCATCTCGCCGACGGCACCCTGCATTTCATCCATGCCCGATCCGATCGTCCGGACGCCCGACCGATACTGCTGCTCCACGGGTGGGCAGACTCGTTCGCCAAATACGTAGGACTCATCGACGCGTTGCGCAACCCCGTGAACGCCGACGCCCCGGCGTTCACGGGGTGGTGCCGTCCCTGCCCGGATTCGGGTTCTCCGAACAGCTGCCCGACGGCGACGCGGGTCCGGAGACCACGGCCGCACCGCTCGTCGCGCTGATGGAGACCCTCGGGTACGACCGGTACTTCGTCCACGGCGGCGACTGGGGCAGCGTCGTCGGCCAGGAAGTGGTGCGCGCGAACCCGGACCGCATTCTCGGATTGCACCTCACGGACATTCCGTTTCCCAATTTATTCATGGTCGACCGAGAGTCCGTCACCGACGACGAGAAGGCCTTCCTGGACGCGCTCGACTCGTGGAGCGAGAACGACGCCGCCTACGTCTCCATCCAGTCGTCGAGGCCCTTGACACTCGCCTACGGTCTCAGCGACTCGCCGGTCGGCCTCGCCGCCTGGATCGTCGACCACTTCGGTCGCCTCTCGGACTCCCTACCGAGCGACGAGGACCTGATCACCAACGTCATGACCTACTGGGTGCGCAACTCCATCCACTCCTCGACGCGCCTGTACAGCGAAGGCGCAGCCTGGGACGAGGAGAGCGGCGATCAGGACCGGGCAGATACCGAAGACTGGGCAGATACGGGAGACTGGGACCCGGTCATCCACGTTCCGACGGCAATCGCCGTGTTCCCCAGAGACATCGGCCGGCCACCGCGCGAATTCGTGGAGCGCTTCTTCGACGTCGTCCGCTACACGGTCCACCCTCGCGGTGGACACTTCGCCGCCCTCGAAGTGCCCGAACTCGTCGTCGCAGACATCCAGGCCTTCGCCGGGAATCTGGAGGCCGAGTAGACCGGCGTGTTCAAGGAGATGCTCATCCGAGCAAACCGTGATGCAGCGCGCGCAGCACCGCATTCGCGCGGTCACGTGCGCCGAGCTTGAGGAGCACCGTCGAGACGTGGTTCTTGACGGTGCCCTCGGCCAGGTGCAGCGACCCGGCAATCTCCTTGTTGGTGTAGCCGCTCGCGAGCAGACGCAGCACGTCGGTCTCACGCGTCGTGAGCGCTTGCACCGCAGACGAATCAGGCGGCGGAGGTTGCGTTCTCGCCGCACGGAGTGCTCGATCGGTGATGGCAGGCTGCGCAAGCACACCTCCCGACGCCAAGGTCCGCACTGCGCCGACGAGTTGCTCCAACGTCACATCCTTGAGCAGATAACCCCGCGCCCCGGCTCGAAGTGCGTCGAGCACCACCTCGTCGTCGTCGAATGTCGTCAGAACCAGAACCGGGATGTCGATTTCTCTGCTGCGCAATGCATTCAACGTCCACAGACCGTCACGGTGCGGCATCCGTAGGTCCAGCAGAACCACGTCGGGACGGTGCTGCTCTATCGCCTCCAGACCCTCCTCCCCGTCCTGCGCCTCCGCGACGACACAGATTCCACCGTCCAGCTCCAACAGACTTCGAATGCCCTGACGTACCAGGGTCTGATCGTCGACGAGCACCACGTTCGTCACCGGACGGACACCGCCCCAACCGGCACGGTCGCTCGCAGGTGTACCGATCCGTCGATCCAATGCTCCAGCGTTCCTCCTGCCGAGTGCACACGCTCGGACATACCGATCAAACCGTGACCGGCGATCAACTTCTCGGCCGCACTCCCGTTGTCGTGCGCCTGCAGCGTGATGACGCCGTCCTCGGCATCGATGTCGATCCACAGCTCCGTGGCTCCCGAATGCCGGATGGTGTTGGTGACGATCTCCTGGACGCATCGGATCAGCACGGCCGTCGCTTTCTCGTCGGGCTCCACCGTGTCCGCAATCGCCGTACGAACGGTCAGCTCCGGAATGTCGTCGACGATACGAGCAAGGGCACGAGAGAGGTCCGGCGCGTGCCGGCGCAATTCACCGACCGCCGAACGAACGTCGCCGAGAAGTTCGCGCGCGATGGATTGCGCCCGCAGCACGTGATCTCGGGCGGGCGGTTCGGTCCGGTGCGAGGCCACCTCCAGTTCGAGAGTCAGTGCCGTCAGTTGATGCCCCAGGAGATCGTGAAGTTCACGGGAGATGCGAACGCGCTCGTCGGTGCGCGACGCGTCCGCGAGTAACGCACTGGCAGTGCGGAGTTCGACATGCGCGGCAGTGAGCCGTCGCCTGATCCGCTCCTGCCTGTTCTGCGACAGCACCGATGCGACACTGGCGATCTGCAGTGCGCAGTAGATGAGCGCCACCAACACCGGCTGGGTTACCGTAGTACTGATCGACCACGCTGCCAGGCCGATCACGACTGTGTTGCCCAGCACGATCGCCGCCGTCGACCACAGCTCGACCGTCGTCGCGGCGATCGCGGCGGTGAAGATCAACAGAATCGGCAGCCATCCCGCCGTCGGAGCGGTCCACACCAGCACGGGCCCGAGAATGCACAGGACGACCACCGCGGCCAGCACCCGACTCCTGGACAGTGACTCGGCGCACCACATGGCAATCACCTGAGCCACCAGATAGCCCAGATAGATTCCCGCCCAGACCCATACGGGAGCGGCCATCCCGTCGGGTGCCGCCAACAGGACGGGAAGCCCCACGACGATGCTGACCACGGTGACGAACGCTCCGGCCAGCACGTCCAGTTCGAGGCGGTTCATGCACTGCACTCTATCGCCGCGGCAACGTCCTTCGCGGGTGCCGCTGGTCATGGTTCCGCCGCCCACCGAGGCTGCGACATGACCGGTGCGGACCGATGACCAACGGCACTGCCCGTCGCGACGACGCGAATCTAGCGTCACAGATGGATCTTTCGCACCGACAAGGAGGAACGATGCTTGCAATCGAAGTACGAAACCTGCACCGGAGCTATCGGTCGAAGCGTGTGGTGAACGGAGTCGATCTCACGGTCGGAGCAGGAGAGATCGTGGGCCTCATCGGCCGGAACGGTGCAGGCAAGTCGACCGTCGTGGAGACCATTGCGGGCCTACATCGACCCGACGCCGGGACGGTGCGCGTCCAGGGCCTGGACCCGATCGCGAACCGTGCGGATGTCCGTTCGCTTCTCGGAGTGCAACTGCAGACGCCCGCAGTGCACGGGTCGCTGACGGTGTCGGAGCTCTTCCGGCTCCACGCCTCGTTCCATCGGCACACCGAGGACCCTGGTAAGTTGCTGAGGGCGGTCGCGCTCGACGACAGCGTCGACGTGCGGTTCGAGAATCTGTCGGGCGGACAGCAGCAGAGGCTGTCGGTCGCGCTCGCCTTGATCGGCCGACCCCGCGTCGTACTGCTCGACGAACTCTCCACCGGCCTCGATCCCGAAGGCAGACGCCTGCTCTGGAGGAAAGTGGAAACACTCCGCGGCGAGGGTGTGTCGATACTGCTCGTCAGCCATTCGATGGAGGAGGTCGAGCGACTGTGCGATCGCGTCGTGCTGCTCGACGCCGGGACGGTGGTCGCCGCGTGCACGGTGGGTGAGTTGATCTCTCGTGCCGGTCCGACCCGGTCGCCGGCGACACTCGACGACGCGTTCCTGTCCCTGATCGGACGTGCGTCGTGACCACGCGGGCGGCAACTGCTCTGGTGGCCGCCGAAGCAAGAATGGTCGCCCGAGACACCTCCGGCTTGATCGTTCCCCTCGGAATGCCGCTGCTGATCCTGACGATGAACGGGCTCGGTACATCCGGCGTGGATCTACCTGGCGGCTTGACGGCATTCGACGTCCACGTCGTCCCACTGTCTCTCGTGGTCGTCGTTGCACTGGTCGGCGCGGTCAACATGCCGAGCTTCCTGGCCTACTACCGCAAAACCGGGGTGCTGAAGTCTCTGGCCGTCACACCGGTGAACCCGGCGCTGGTACTGGTTGCGCAGGTCGTCGTCAGCGTCGCGCAAACTCTGATCGGTGTCGCGCTCGCGCTGACGGTCGCGGTGGCGGTCTTCGGCATGAATCCACCGCTGGATCCGACAGCCGGTGTGGCCGTGTTCGGGCTCGCGGCTGCCGCGATGTACTCCGTCGGAGTGGTCGTGGCGGCGATCTCGCCGACCCCCAACGCGTCGGTCGCGATCGGACTCGTGGCGTTCTTCGCCATGGGGGCCACCGGGGGCATGTTCGGTCCCACCCAGAACCTCCCGGGTGTGCTCGCGACCGTCGGCGAGTACCTGCCGTTCGGCGCCGCAGTGACGTCGTTGGGCGCAGCGTGGCAAGGAGAACCCATCGATCCTGCACATCTCGTCGGTCCAGCCGTGGCGATCGTGCTCGGCAGCATCGCCGCGGTCCGATTCTTCCGATGGTGACCGCGAGCGTGCGAATTCTCGGGACGTGTCGATTTCGACAACCCTCGATCGTCATGTCTACGTACAACCACGAAGATCCGGTACAAAATGGACATCGACGCTAGGAGAGACACATGCGCTACACCCTGATCCTCAACAATGCCGAGCCCGAGGAGGGCGTCCTCGACCAGGAGACGATCGCCCAGATGCAGGAGGCGTTCGGAGCGTACGGCCGCGCACTCGAGTCCGCCGGTGTGCTCATCGCCGCGGAGGTTCTGACGTCCAGCTCGTCCGCCAGAACGCTGTCTCTGCGCACCGGCGAACTGCAGGTTCAGGACGGCCCCTTCGCGGATACGAAGGAAGGCGTCGGCGGTGTCTTCGTGATCGAGGTACCCGACGAGGACGCCGCGCTCATGTGGGCCGAACGGTGCCCCGGTGCGCAGTACGGAGTGCTGGAAGTTCGAGCGGCCGCCACCTCGTTCGTCGACGGCGCCTGGACCTGAGGCCGACCGATGAGTGCAGTGCAGGAGTCGGCCGAACATGCGGTGCGCACGTCGTACGGCCGGCTCCTTGCCCTCCTCGCATCCGCGGACGGCAACATCGTCGCCGCCGAAGATGCCCTCGCCGACGCCCTGGAACGGGCGCTGACCACCTGGCCACGCGACGGCGTGCCCACCGATCCCGACGCCTGGCTCCTCACCGCCGCCAGGAACAAGCGTCGGGACGTCTGGAAATCGGCGGCACATCGAACCTCGGTAGCGCTCGATCCCGTGGTCCACGCCGAATCGCGTCTCGACGACATCGATGTCGATGCACTGCCGGACAAGCGGCTCGAGCTGATGGCCGTGTGTGCCCACCCCGACGTCGACCGTGCGGTCAGGACACCGCTGATGCTCGACGTCGTGCTGGGGTTCACGGCCAAGGACATCGCGCAGGCGTTCGCGCTACCCGCCTCGACGATGGCGGCACGCCTGGGCCGAGCGAAGAAGCGCATCCGGGATGCGCACATCCCGTTCGAACTACCCGATCGGAGTGCCCTGCCGGCACGGGTCGACGCGATTCGTGAAGCCGTGTACGGCGCGTTCGCGATCGACTGGAACGCCTCGGGATCCGAAGTGCGAGAAAACATGATCGGTGAGGCGATGCACCTCGCCGAGACACTGTGTGCAGTGTTGCCGGAGGACGCGGAGGCGCACGGGCTTGCCGCATCGATCGGACTGTCCGCCGCTCGGATGCCGGCACGCTGCCGAGACGGGGTACTGGTTCCGTTGGCCGAGCAGGACTTTCACCTGTGGGACGCAGACCTGTTGCATCGCGGGGAGCAGCATCTCGTCGCGGCACACCGCCTGGTGGCCGCAGGCTCCAGTGCACTCGGGCGTTTCCAACTGGAAGCAGCTGCCTCTGCCGTGCACTGTGGTCGCCGAAAGACCGGCCGAACGGACTGGACCGCGTTGCGCGAATTGTATTCCGCACTACAGACATCGGCACCGACAGTCGGCAGCGCCGTTGCGCTCGCCGTCGTCACCGCAGAAACCGACGGCGCCCTCGCTGCACTCCGTCTGCTCGATCGAACGAACGGAACCGAGCGATTCCAGCCCGCATGGGCGGCGCGCGCTCACCTGCAGGCTCAGCTGGGTAACGTCGACTCCGCCCGATCCGCCTACGAGAAAGCCATCTCCCTCACCGCAGACCCTCCGACCCGTGCCTATCTGGACAAACAGTTACGTCGGCTGTGAAACCGAGGCGGATTCACAGTCCTTTCGTGCACCGCGATGATTTCCATCGCGCCGTCGAGTCCACCTCTGCGCAAGGACAAACATAGACCTTGGAGGTAACCATGACCGAGGCACATGTCACCGGAGTGAGAATGGTGGCGATACCCGTCGCCGACCAAGACCGTGCAATCGAGTTCTACTCCGTTGCACTGGGTTTGACGAAGTCCGCGGACCGTGTGATCGAGGAACTCGGATCGCGTTGGGTGCAGATGAGCGCTCCCGGTATCGAGATCGCGCTACTGACGGAGTACCCGGGATTCTCCGCGGGCCGCGATACCGGCGTGCGGTTGGTGACAGCGGACGCCAGAGCCCTGCACGCCCACCTCGTCGGGCACGGGGCGAAGGTGAACGAGCTTCTCCTCTGGGAGGGGCTGCCGCCGATGTTCGAGTTCGACGACATCGACGGCAACACCCTCTACGCAGTGCAGTGAAAACAATCGGCCTTGCTCCTAGGCTGCTTCGCGGTCCTCGTGCTGTTTCGCCTGCGTGAGTACGGCGGATCTGTCCGTGTACTGAAAATGCGGGCGCTTGTCTCCGATGTACGAGCTCATCCACGACACCACGGCCACGTAGCGGTTGCGGAAGCCCACCATGTACATCAGGTGCACCGCCAACCACATGACCCACGCGATGGGACCCGACATGTCGACCTTCCCGAACAACCGCACCACTGCGCTGAACCGGCCGACGATCGACATGCTTCCCTTGTCGGTGTACGCGAACGGGGTTCCGGCGTCCGCCTTTCCGGTGATGACCTTGGCAACGTGGCGGCCCTGCTGCATTGCCACGGGCGACTGACCGGGCAGACCGTTCAACGAGGTCACGTCGCCGATGGCGTAGATGTCCTTCGCCGTACCGACGGTCAGGTCGTCGTGGACGAGAAGCCTGCCGGCACGGTCGGTCTCGCAGCCGGTGCGTTCGGCGAGCGTGGCCGCCAGATCGCTGGCCTGCACGCCGGCCGACCAGATGACGGTCTTGGCGGCGATGGTCCGCGACGTTTTCGAGTCCACATCCTGAACCGTGACCGTGTCGTCGACGATGTCGGTGACCATGGCCCCGGTGACCACCTCGACGCCCGACTTCTCCAACTTGGCGCGGGCGTAGGTACTGAGCTTGCCGCCGAACGCAGGCAGCACGTCCTTGACGCCGTCGACGAGTGTCACCGTCACGTCGTCCGGATGGATGTCCGGGAAGGATCCGGCGAAGTACCGCTGAGCGAGATCCCTGATCTGCCCGGCCAATTCCACACCGGTGGCACCGGCACCGACCACGACGAAACTGAGCAGCTCCTTTCTCGCCTCCTGGTCGGAGGTGTGGTGCGCAGTCTCGTAGCAGCGCAGGATCTGCTCACGCAGAGCGACGGCGTCGTCGACGGTCTTGAGAGCGAACGTGCGGTCCTTGAACTCGTCGCGTCCGAAGTACGCCTGCGTCGCGCCCGTCGCGACGATCAATCGGCCGTACCCGATGGTGTGGCTACCGCCCGCGCCGATGTAGGTGACCTGGTGCAACTCGGGGTCGACGTCGACGACCTTGCCGAGCCGGACATCGGCCGATTCGTAACGGGCGAGGATGCGCCGGACGGGTGGAGCGATCTCGCCGGTCGACAGCATGCCGGTCGCTGCCTGGTAGAGAAGCGGTTGGAACAGGTGCTCCGTCGTGCTGGAGACGAGCGAGAACTTCACGCCGGCCTTGCCCAGAGACTTGGCCGCAGCCAACGCTCCGAATCCCGATCCCACGATGACGACCTCGTACGTATCCACTGGTTTTCCTTTCCAATCGAGCAACCACACTCCATGAAACGCCCCGGCCAGTGGTCTATCAACGGGAAATTTGGAATAGTATCGATGAGTAAAACTCATGAATGGAGCGCTGTGGAACTTCGGCAACTGAAGTACTTCCTCGCCGTGGGCGAGGAGCTGAGCTTCTCGCGCGCCGCCGAGCGGTGCTATGTCTCGCAGTCGGCGATCAGCCTCCAGATCGGCAAACTGGAACGCGAGATGGGCGAGTCACTGTTCGAACGGTCGTCGCGCTCGGTCCGATTGACCGTTGTCGGAACACAATTGATGTCCATCGCACGGCACATGGTCGAGCTCGAGCAGTCCGCGCTCGCGTTGACGGCCAGGCGCCGGAATCAGCTGCGCCTGACCGGCAACATGACGTTCGCAGCCAACGCAATCGCCGCGATCGTCCAAGTGCGCGAGCGGCATCCGGAAGCCGAGATCGACTTCGTCCTGAAACGATTCGCCGAACAGATCGAAGCCGTCACGTCGGGCGACTGCCAGGTGGCCTTGATCCGAGGCAACGTCGAGCGCTCCGGTCTCGAGGTCACCGAGCTGTGGAAGGAGAACCTCGTCGTCGTACTCGCCGACAGTCACCCACTGGCATCCGGGCCGGATCCGCGACTCGAGCAGCTCGCTCGGTACCCACTGCTCCTCCCCAAGCGCAGCGAGCAGATCCTGCTGCATCGGGTGATCGAAGGAGCCATGAAAAGAAGTGGTCGACGCCTGGCCTTCGGCCCACCCGTCGCCATGGACCACACGGCAAGCGCGGAGTTGCTCAACCACCCCGAATGCTGGTCCATCATCTACGCGAGCACGGCCGAGAGCACTCCGAAGACCGGGCTGGTGTTCCGCACCGAAGCGCAGCGCAGACTGAAACTTCCCGTATCCGCGGTGGTCGACTCGTCCATACCCCCGACGGACATTCAGAGGGATCTCATTGCCGCACTTGCCGATACGGCGCCGTCTCCGGTGCCACTCTGACGAGCGGGGTCACAGGATGCCGGACTCGCGCATCTGCTGCACGACGAAGGCCCCGGAGTAGACGTCGATGTGCGTCCGCTCTGTCTGAAGCGGCGAGAACGCGACACCGAACCGAACTGGGCCCGGCTCCGACCTCGACACCGCGATGTCGACCGAGTACCGACCGTCGGGGGTGCTCACATCACCGGCGCGATACAGGTAGTCGGTGACGCCCACCCGAACATCACGCTGCTCCGCCTTCTTTCCCGTACCGGTGATCTCCCGGAATGCGATGGGGTCCAAGCCGACACAGGAGTAGACCCGCGCGAAGACGTCACCCTCAGGGTCCACCCAGCCCCCGCCGAGCGCCCCACCCGCCTGCGACAGCCACTCGTCGGCCCACTCGGGAGCGGCCTCTCCCGTCACACGCAGATCCGACGCCACCGCGTCGCTGCAACTGGGGTCGCCCGGCTGCGGCGCGGCGCACCCACCGATCGCAGCCACAGCGACCAGCACCAGCCCAGGCGCGACAACATTCTTCACCGCTTCCACCACCTCATCCCCGACCGACAACGACACTCGTCACCGAAAACCATACCTGTCGGATTGTTCCTGAAGTGCGCCATGGCGTGAGCCGGCAGCAGCCAGCAATGCGTCGAGCCGTGGCTGCCACTCGGAACGATCGTCGGCGAAACATCTCGTCAACACCTCGATCATCGCTGAAGGCGCGACCGATGCACCGGGCGAGGCACCGAGCAGGCCCGCGATCGATCCGTCCCTGCCGGTGACGATGTCCGTGCCGAACATCAGATCACCGCGAAATCTGCTGCGCGGCTTGATCAGCTGAGCTCGTTGACCGGCCTGAATCAGACGCCACTGCGCGGGGTCGGCAGCGGGGTAGAACGTTTCGAGTTCGGCGAACTTGCGCTTCGACGACGCCAGAACCTGCCCGACGAGATAACGGACGAGGGGGAGGTTGCCGATACCGACCGACAACAGAACGGGCAGGTTTCGAAGACGGACGGTACCGAAGAGATCGCGGAGGCGACCGTGTTTCAACAGGCGGGTGCTGAAGGTCGCGTACGGCCCGAACATGAGCGACGTCGTGCCGTCGACATGCCTTCTGTCCAAGTGCGGCAACGACATCGGAGGCGCACCGAGCGACGGTCTGCCGTAGACCTTCACGCCGTGCCGCGCGACGACCTCCGGGGCATCGGTGTACAAGAACTCGGCGCCGAAGGGAAATACCCCGTACCCGCGGATTTCGGGAACACGAGCCTTCTGCAACAGACGCAGTGCGTACCCGCCGGCTCCGACGAACACGAACCGCGCGCGAACCTCGAACACCCGCCCGGTCGATCGGACTCGACCCGATAGATGCCACAGACCGTCCGACGTGCGGCGCAGACGCGTCACCTCGTGGCCGGTGCGGATCAAGCACCCGCTCGCCTCCATCGTCCGGCCGAGCGATTCGGTGAGTGCGCCGAAATCGATGTCGGTACCACCGGCGTCCCACGTCGCCGCGATCCGCTCGCCCGGCGCGCGACCGTCGACGAGCAACGGCGCCCAGCCGCAAATTCGATCACGATCCTCGGAATACTCCATACCCTGGAACAGGGGGTTCGACTTCAGCGTCTCCCATCTGCGTCGCAGGTAGTCCACATCGGCATCGCCGAACACCACGTCCATGTGAGGCACTGCGTTCAGGAACGACGGATCGAGGTCACCGCTCCGCGTCAGCGAGTCCCAGAATGCCCTCGACACCGCGAACTGCCGTGCGATTTGCTCGGTCCGGGACGAGTCGTCGGCGTCGGGCATGTAGTTGAGTTCGCACAGACCTGCGTGACCGGTACCCGCGTTGTTCCACGGACCCGAGCTCTCGCCGGCCAGCCGGTCGAGTCGCTCGAACAACGCGATCGACCTGTCCGGCAGCACCTTCTGGATCAGCGTTCCGAGGGTCGTGGACATGACGCCGCCGCCGACGAGCGCGACGTCCAGGATTTCCGCATGTGAAGTCATGCCGTCAATGCTGGCGGCGACGAGACCGTTCCGTCCAATGAGATGTTCGAGCAATTATCATCCGGAAATGGATGACTACTCGTTCGACCGCCCGGAGTCCGTAGCGCCTCTGCTCGCCGCCTTCGACGCCGTCGCCGCGGAAGGCCACGTCACCCGCGCGGCCGCCCGGCTCGACGTGCCCCAATCCTCGGTCAGCAGGCGGGTGCACAGCCTCGAGCGCATCCTCGGGTTGGCGCTGATCCAACCGGTGGGTCGCGGGGTCGATCTGACCGCGTCGGGCCGGGAGTTGTTCGACCGCACCCACCACGTGATGCGGGAACTCGACGACGCTGTCGCCGCGGTGCGGTCCGACGCCGATCCGGACAGCGGAGTCGTCGGGTTCGGATTCCCCCTGACGCTCGGATCGCGTTCGGTGGCCGCCCTTCTGACGGACTTTCATGCACTCGCTCCCCGCGTCAGGGTTCGACTGGTGCAAGCACACGGCGAAGCCCTCGCGGACATGATTCGCGACGGCCGATTGGACCTCGCCGTCATGATTCCTCCGCCCGACGACCTGGACGTGACGGTCCTGGGCAGCCAGCAGATCTTCGTCCACGTAGCGGCCACACACCCGTTGGCGTCTCGTCGGGCACTCGCGGTCGAGGATCTCGCCGACGAAGCCTTCGTGGCCAGCCCGCCGTCGTTCCAGCTGCGCACCCTGCTCGACACGTGGTGCGCGGAAGCCGGATTCGTCCCGCGGGTTCCCTTCGAGATCAGTGAGATCGACACCATCGAGGCACTCGTACGAGCCGGGCTCGGGATCGCGCTTCTACCGAAGCCGGAGGTCGCCGCCGCCGGAGTGACGACCGTTCCCTTGACCGGTGACCGCACTCGATCGGTCGGGCTGGCGACAGGCCGACGCCGACCGACAGCTCCCGTCGCGCGCTTCCATCGTCACGTCACCCGACACGCGGATCAGCTCATCGTTCGACCCTGAGGACTCGGAGCCGGCCTACCCGAGTACTCCGATGTCAGAGAACATGACCCGAGGACAGCTCGATGCCTCGCCCGACCCGAACGACGCTTTCGCGCAGAACCAGATAGGCCGACTCCAGATCCACGTTCGTCGCCAGCAGCGTGCCGTCCGAGAATTGAATCCCACCGTGCTCACCGGAGGAAATCCGTACGACGGTCGAGCCGATTGCCGGTGAACCGGTCGGTGACGCAGTCGCGGCTGACGTTTCAGGCGCGTCCAGCGTCTCGATGATGCCTCCGGGGAGGCACAGCACCGTCGCACCGTCCGGCGCGGTGTACTCCCAGGACTCGACTTCCTCCCGGGGAGCTGCGGTGACGGCAGTTCCGTCGTCGAACCGCAGTGTCAGCGTGCCGTCCGCAGCCAACTCGGACATCGTGCACCGAGTGGTGAGCAGGGATGTCAGTGCACGCAGCCCCTCGAACTGGTTGTCCTCGTCGAACCGTGTGCCACCGATGTCGAGCTGACTGAACGCCACCGCCGAACCGTCGTCGAAGCCGATACTAAGATCGAAGTCGAGGTGAACGTTCCGCACTGTTGCGTTCTGCACGTCGACACTCGTCACCGGGGAGGTCCACCGGACGCGAGGTGGACGGCGCGCTGGAACACGCCGGCCAGATCGGTTGTCTGCGGACCTGGTTCCAGTACCAAGGTGGTCGCACCAGCCTCTGTGTACTCGTCGAGGTCGTCCACCAGGTCCGACACGTACACGACGATGTCGTGGCCCGGCCCACCACCGATGTGGCCGATCGCGTCGCGGACCTGCTGCGGCGTGGTGGAGCTGGTCAGTATCGTCCCGCGGCTCGTCTCGCCGCTCACAGCAAGGGTTTTGGGGCCCGTCGCACCGACCAGAAGCGGCGGAGGCTCCGCCGGTGGCCAATCCAAGCGGACGTTGTCCAACGAGACGTAACGGCCCCGAACGTCGACCGTCTCACCAGCCAGCAGACTCGTCAGTGCCGTCATCTGCTCGCGAAGAAGAGTCAGCGGGGACTGCACTCGCGCCCCCACCTGCCCCATCCAATCCTGCACACCGTGACCCAACCCGACCCGCGTCCGTCCCGGGTACAGCCGAGCCAGAGCAGCGACCTCCATCGCCGTGGCCGCGACGTTCCGCAGAGGGGTGGGCAAAACTCCGATCCCGACGTTCAACCGCGGCGTCACCGCGAGAACAGTTGCGGCCATGGAAATTCCCCCGGAGAAGAAACAGTCCTCCCACAGCCAGATCTCGTCCACCCCGGCCTCGTCGGCCGCACGCGCCGCGTCGACGATGGTCTCCGGCGGCAGTTCCGGCCTCAGCACAACACCGAATCGCGTCATCACATCCCTCTCTCTTCCACTTCATCCTCCACTCCCGCCCCACCGAAGGTCATTCCGCAGGCTCCACTCCCGCCCCACCGAAGGTCAGGATCGACGCCTACCCAGCAGAAGAACCCCGCCGAAGGCAACGGCCACGCTGACCACGCCGGCGACCCCGAGCCACAGCGTCGCCCCGATCGGAGGGGAATCGGCCTCCAGCACGGTGGGAGTGCCGTAGGAGCGCTCGGCAGCATCGAGCGTCGTACGATCGGTCGTCGGCGCCGTGGCCGAACAGCTGTTGACCTGCAAACGATCCCGCGACGACTCACCGCGTTGGGCGAAGAAGATGTACTCGTCACCGACCGCCAGCGTCGAGCCACACGCGGCCGACTCCGCGGCCGTCGACACCACGGCGTCGGCCTCCACGTCACCGTCGTAGATCTCGCTGACCCGAACGTCGTAGGTGAGTGTGCTGCCGTCGTCGCGGACATCGGTCGCCACCCCGACGAAGACCGCGCCGTCGGGAGACGAGTGCTGTCGAACACGGTCGCTCACCTGAGAAAGGCCGTAGGCACACGTGCAAGCCTGCGCGACGGGGGGAGTGATGCCGGTCGCCAACCCTGCCGCCACGGCGCCGACCAACACGACTCGCCCTGCGATCCGCCCCGTACGCATGAGACCAGCGTCGCACGCCACGTCGGCGCAGTCCATGCGTTCTACCGCGGACGGTCGGTCGTGAAACTCGAACCGCGACCCCAGACGAACCACACGATCGTCCCCAGAAACGGGAACGCCAGCACGATCAGGACCCAGATCGCTTTGCCCGCGGTCGTGTAGTTCTTCGACTGCAGAATGCTGACCAGGGCGGCGACGAACAACGCGAACGCCGCGACGACAAGTATCAGAATCAGAACCCCGAAACCGAGGCCGAAAACCGTGGTGGCCGTGTCGTCCTGCGCGCTGAGTTCCAGCAACATCGAACGTTCCTTTCGTCGAAGCGGTGATGTGCACTCCACCCTACGAACGCAGGCGCCGTCACACATCGTCGTTGCGATGTACATTCCGTACACCTTCGGAACGACTCGACCCCGACCTCGGGTGCTGTGGCACGATCGGACGAATGGGGCGTGACGACTTTCTGACGGCAATCGAAACCAATCCGGTGGTCGTCGAGATCCTGGAGCGTGGACCAGAACTCGGGCTCACCGACTGGTATCTGACGGCAGGTGGCCTGTTCCAGACCGTCTGGAACCACGTCGCCGGCTCCGATCCTCGAGCCGGCATACGCGATTACGACTTTCTCTACTACGACGGCACGGACCTGTCGTACGAATCAGAGGATCGCGTCATTCGACATGCGGAAACTCTGTTCGCCGATCTGGGAGTCGACGTCGAGGTCCGCAACCAAGCCCGCGTTCATCTCTGGTACGAAGATCGCTTCGGCGCACCGGTGAAGCCGTTCCGAAGCACGGAGGACGGGATCGACCACTTCGTGTCCACCACCTGCTGTTTCGGGGCCCGCAGCGAGAACGACGGAACGACGACGGTGTATGCACCCCACGGATTCGACGACGTGTTCGCCGGGGTGATCAGGCCGAACCCGCTGCTTCCGATGCGGCACGTCTACGAGTCGAAGGCCGCCCGGTGGACATCGATCTGGCCGCATCTGACGGTTCTCCCGTGGCCGGAGTAGATGCGCCGTCCTACCCGTAGAAGGTCGCCGGGTCGAGGCCGTCGATCGGCAACCGAGCAGCGTCGGCGTCGGGCGAGCTACTCACCCCGCGCAACTCGACCGCCGATACCGGGCGCTCGTCCATGCGTCGAGCAATCTCGAAGAACACCGCAAGCACGTGCACACAGGGACTGGTTCGTTTCGTGCAGTCGCAGTCGGCGGTCAGCTCGTCACGACTCGGACCGACGGGCATGCCTGCCTTCGACCATTCGGCGTGGACGGAATCCGGCACGTCGCCGGCGGGTAGACCGCGCAGCGCTGCTCGGGCCGACTCCGCAGCGTCGTCCGCCCAGAGGGGACAATGCAGGCTGACGTGCTGGTCACGCGCCCCGAACACGGTTGCTCTGATCGACCCGGCCGAGATCACGACGTCGCTGACCTTGTCGTTTCGGACCAGTGATCGCGCCCGAGGAAGAGCTGGATTCGGTCGGGTGATGGACGTCGGCTGCGCCAGCCGTACCCAGTCACGCCCCCACGCGGTGACTCCGAGATCGTCACTCATCGGCCCGCCCCGATCTCGAGCAGCGCGCGAAGCTGACCGTCCGACAGTTTCGCTAGATCGCCACCGATGTCGAGCGTCGCTTCGCTGGTCGCGATGTCCGCGAGGTCACGCTTGTGTCCGTGCATGTCGTCGATCGACTGCTCGAGGGTTCGTTCGGTGAGCAGTGTGTGCACCGTGACGGTCTGCGTCTGCCCGATTCGGTGAGCGCGATCGCTCGCCTGGCTCTCCACGGCCGGGTTCCACCACCGATCGAAATGAACCACGTGCGACGCACGAGTGAGGTTGAGGCCGAACCCGGCCGCGCGCAGACTCAGGATCAGAATCGGTGGGCCGTCGCCCGATTGAAACTCGTCGACCATCGTCTCGCGGGCCGCAGTGGACAGACCGCCGTGCAAGAACGGCACCGGATGTCCGGTGACCTCGTCACCGAGATGCCGGGACAACAACTCGCCGGTCCCGCGATACTGCGTGAACACGAGCGCCGCCTGCCCGTCGTCGACGATCTCCGACAGCATCTCCGTCACCCGATCGAGTTTGCCTGATCTGCCCTGGATTTCGGCACCGGTACCGTCGACGAGCTCAGGATGATTGCAGATCTGTTTGAGGCGAGTGAGCAACGTCAGGATCCGTCCCCTGCGTCCGATCCCTGTCCCGAATCCTTCGGTCAACGAGCTGTCGAGGTGACGCCGATACAGTCGCTCCTGCTCCTGGGTGAGCGTGCAGACCACCGAATTCATCACCTTGGCAGGGAGTTCGGGTGCGACATCGACCTTGCGCCGTCGCAGAATGTGCGGCCCCACGAGCTCACGAAGCCGACCCGCCGCGGCGTCGGACCGCTTCTGCTCGATGGAGACGACGAACCGTCGCCGGAAGCGCGCACGTGCTCCCAGAACGTCGGGTGAAGCGAACGCCATCAGGGACCACAGTTCGTCGAGTCGATTCTCCACCGGAGTACCTGTCATCGCGATGCGCAGGTGCGCCTGCAGCCTCCTGGCCGCGCGCGCCTGTTGCGAATCCGAGTTCTTGATCTGTTGCGCCTCGTCGAGAACCACTGTGTCCCAGTCTACTTCCGTGATCATGTCCGCATCGCTTCGCAGCGTCGGATAGCTGGTGATCACGACGGAACCCGGCCCGACGTGCTCGAGGCTCCGCGTCCTCGACGCCCCGTGATGAACGTGAACCTCGATGCCCGGCGCGAACTTGGTCAGCTCCCGAGCCCAGTTGCCGACCAACGACGTCGGGCACACCACCAGGTGCGGCGCATCGCGTCGCAGCGTGAAGACGGCGATCGCCTGCACCGTCTTTCCCAGGCCCATCTCGTCGGCCAGAATTCCCCCGCCGCTCGTTGCCACTGCGTTCATCCACGCGACGCCTGCCCGCTGATACGGCCGAAGTTCTGCCCGCAGAAGCGTCGGCTCACCCGCCCGCCGATGCAGCGCCGCGTCGACGGTGGACGCTGCAGACCAGATCGTCGTCGTGTCGAGTCCGACCGCCGCGTGTCCGGCAATCGGCAGCGACGAGACGAGGCCCTCCACGTCCCCACCAGCCGCAGCCGCCACTGCTATGCGCGCCCAGACCCGCAGTGACCGACTCGCGCGATCTCCCGGTCGCCACGTGGTGAGCGCAGTGAGCGCGTCCGGCGCGTCCACCAGTGCAACCGGGACCGACAGCGCCTGCACCGATCGGGAGGCGGCGTCGGGCAGTGCGATGGTCAACGACGCCGGCGTTCCTGCAGGTAGTCCGGCCGCGACGGCATCCTGAGAGGGGCTGCCCGTGCCCCACCAGGCAAACTTGTCCGCCTCGATCGAGTAGCACGCTTGCAGTGTTCCGGGGAGGTTCGCATCGACCGATGGTTCGTGGGTTCGGGCGTCTACCGTCGTGAAAATGTTCGTGACCTCCGGTCAGGGCACTGTGAGGTCCGACAAACCGCGTCGGACCCAACCTGGTGGGCGGTGAGGGATGGCGGGTTCCGATCGTTCGGCGATCGGCAGTGGGACAGCGCGGTCGGCCACCATCCGTGGGTTGAAGACCGTCGAGAGTAGACCGAAGTGCCGGAGTGTGCAATTACCGATCCGTGCGGCCGGGGTACCTCACTTTTCTCGCATGTCACAGAGTTTCTCGCAGCGATGTACTTACCTGCCGAGTGCCCCTATAACTCTTCCTATGAACAATCCCTACACACCCGAGTCGGGCGAGGTGCCGAGGGAACTGGCGGGACGCGAGAAGTACCGGTCGGCGTTCATCTCTCTGCTCGACGGCCTCGAACGCGGTCGTACCGCACGGTCGCAGCTGATCACCGGCATGCGCGGCACCGGTAAGACCGTACTGCTCCGCGAGTACGTCTCGATCGCGCGGTCGAGGCGTTGGGCGATCGTCGACATCGATGCGGTCCGTCGGGACGACGACGGATTCCGACGACAACTGGCCTTCGAATGCCGCAGTGCCTTGCTGGCCGTATCCGCCCGCGGGCACTGGGGCTCGGAGGCGAAAAGAGCGTCCGGCGTACTCGGCTCGTTCGCCTCGGTGCTCGGAGCGAGCAGCCCCCTCACCGCGGAATGGACCGAGACGACGCCCGGGGCAGCCGACACCGGGCAGCTGTCCGCGGACACGACGGCAACCCTCCTCGTGCTGGGAGAGGCCGCGCGTGCCCACGACACAGGCATCGTCTTCGTGATCGACGAGCTACAGCGGCTCACCTCGGCACAGCTCTCCGCGCTGATCGACGCGTTCCATCGTTGCTACCTGCGCGAACTGCCCATCACGGTCGTCGGTGCAGGGCTCACCGATCCCGTCGACGAGATACCGGAGGGCGCGCAGCCGCCGAACCGACCGACAGTGGACGAGGTTCGAGCGCGCGCGGACCGCCTGTTCGAATTCCCGGTTCTCGGTGCTCTCGCCGACGCCGATGCCGCCGCCACGCTGCGCAGTGGAGGGTCGTGGACGGACGGAGCGGTCCTGACCGCGTCGACGATCACGGGGAAATTTCCGGCGCTGCTGCACGCCCTCGGATTCGTCGTCTGGGACGCTCGCAACACCGACGTCGTCACCGAGGCCGACATCGAGAACGCCGTTCCCGAATACGAGAAGTTCGTCGACGAGAACTTCTTCCGTCGAAACCTCGGTCGCGTCGACGACGTGGACCTCGCGTACTTGCGCGCCGTCGTGGATGCTCCCGCCGAGATCGACACCGCACGAGCCCTCGAACGTACCGTTGCGCAGTGCACGCGAACACGGGCGGGGTTGGTGGACAAAGGGCTGCTGCACATCACGAAGAAAAACGAATCGGTCTTCACCACACCGCACTTCGAGAGTTTTCTGCTACGAACGATGCCGACACTGGAGGTACCTGCCCGCAAACAGCGCCGTCGACGCTACGACCCGTGAACGGTCTCACCGGTTGGTGTATACATCCGGGTCCTCTACTTGGCAGAAACGCAGCACGTTCGACGACGGATCGATCACGGTCACCGTCGGCCCACCCGGCGCATCGGTGTCCAGACCCGGCCGCATCGATCGATACTCGGCGGCGTCGAGCTGCCGATGGAACGCCCGAATGTCCTGAACCGGAATCCACACGACAGTCCCCGGTGTTCCATCTCCATGATGCTCCGACAGATCGAGCACCGAACCGGAGCGACGAACCCTCATGTACAACGGCATCCCGGGCTCGAACCTGTGCTCCCACTCCACGTCGTAACCCAGATAACCGATGTAGAACGCCCGCGTAGCCGCGTTGTCGAACATGCGAAGAATCGGGATGCTCGGGCCCAGAGCAATGCCTGCGCCACCGGGCCGTTTCTTCCACTTCACGTGCACTCACCTCACGTTCGCGTCGCCGGGACAACAGTACAAGCTTCTCGGCATGTCACGTCGAGCGCTGGATCCACCCGCTCTAGGCCCCGCTCCTGCCGGCGACGGCGACGATGGTCTCGGCCAATTCGCCCTTGGCCTGATCCGGGGACAGGTCACCCGTCACGGCCGCGCGAGACAGCGCCTCTGCCGCGCCGAAGATCGCGGTGATCGAGGGTACGGACACCCCCGTCGACGACTGGACGAACGGGGCAAGGATTTCGCGGCACCGCTGCGAATAAGCTTGGTCTGCAGCGCGTTTGACCTGCTCGAGCTCCGGTGATCCTTCCAGCGCAGCGAGTACTCCGGTGAGTTCACGGCCCTGCGCGAGCGTGCACCCGACGTACGAGTTGGCAATTGCCGCGGCACGGCCGTCGAGCGTCGCTTCTGCGTTGTCGAGGTACTCCTCGAGCATGGCCGCCTGACGGTCGTCGAACTCCTGGAAGAGCGCGGCCAGCAGCACCGCCCTGGACGCAAAATGGCTGTACACCACGGGTTTTGCAACTCCCGCCCGTTCCGCGAGCCGACCGAGGGTGAGAGCGTCGGCGCCCTCTGCTCGGACGAGCGCCCACGAGACCTCGATCAATTGGTCGTACCTTTCGGCACGCGACAACCTGGTCCGAGCCATCCACACACCTCCTTGCGCTATGTACCAATAGTAACCTACCTTTGGTACATAGCGTTCTTCGCCCAACGAAAGGATCTCCGTGAGCAGCCTCGTCGTAGTCTCCCATTCCGACCCGAACTCCCTCACCCACCACGTCGCACGCTCGACCATCGACGCACTCGTCGACGCGGGCGACACGGTGGAGTTCGCAGACCTCGCCGCCGAGAACTTCGACCCCCGCTTCACCCGGGCCGACCTGGACCTCTTCCGCGGAACCGGAACCCTCGACGCCGATATAGCGTCCGAGCAGGCCCGCGTCGACCGCGCGGACCACCTCGTCCTCGTCTTTCCCATGTACTGGTGGTCCATGCCCGCTCAGCTGAAAGGCTGGATCGACCGCGTGTTCATCAACGGATGGGCCTTCGACGACAGCCCCGACACCGGGTTCGTCAAGAAACTGGGTCGACTCACCATCCACCTCGTCGCCGTTGCAGCCGACGACGCCGACAGCTTCGGGCGCCACGGCATCGACCAGGCCTTCGCCATCCAGATCGAACGCGGCATCGTCGAATACGTCGGGGCAACACTCGGATCCTCGACCTTCCTCCACGAATCCGAAACCAAGAGTCGCGAAACCCTTGCCGCCGAGGTGAACGTCATCGCCGACGCTATTGCAACCCGAGTGTCAGGGCGTGCCACCGTCGATGCATAGAGGTCAGGGGCTGGGCAGCGGCATGGATTGCCCGATACTTCGCCTGTTCGACGGGATCCCGCCGATTCGGCCGGGTATCGGGCAATCCGTGTCGGGCCTTTTCACGGGCTGATGTGTTTCACTGATCAGGTGACCACGTTCGTACAGCTTCGGTGGCGGCCCTGAACCCGCGGCCCTGACCTGTGCACTCCTTCGGCCGCCTCATGTCGGCCGACGATTCTCACCTGTACGTCGCGTGCGTGGTCGACGCCTGAGGTGGCCCCCATCCCGAGAGGACCACCCCATGACCCTCGACGTAGTGATGACCGCCAGATCGTTCGACGAATATCGTGCGATGTTCGGCCTGACCGACTCCGATCTGTCCCGTCGCATCCTCGACTGCCCTGCGGGCGCCTCCGGGTTCACCTGCGAGGCAACCGACCGCGGCAGCGACGTAACAGCCTGCGACGTAGCGTATTTCGCGGACGACCCGGAGGGACTCGCGTCCGTTGCACTGTCCGAGACTGATCGCGGGCACGCATACGTACTCGCGCACGCCGACCACTACGCGTGGACGTTCTTCGCTGGACTCGACGAACACCGACTCGCCAGACACACCGCTGCGCAACAGTTTTCGGCCGATATACGACGGCACCCCGGCCGGTACGTTCCCGGGCGGCTACCATCGTTGCCGTTCAGCGATGCCAGCTTCGATCTGGTGCTCAGCTCCCACCTACTGTTCAGCTACGCGGACACCCTCGACGCCGCGTTCCACCTCGATACGATCGTCGAACTCATGCGAGTCACGTCCCACGAGCTGCGAATCTTTCCGCTCGTCCCGGTCGGGTCGTCGGAGCCCTATCCTCGGCTCGCCGAGTTGCTCGACGAACTGCGCAACCGAAACATTCACTGCCGCACAGCGAACGTCGACTACGAGTTCCAACGGGGCGCCACGCAGATGCTCGTATGCCACCACGGCCCGTCCAGCTGAACACCCAGCGCGGCGATCAGCCCCTCGCCATGTCCACGAAACGCGACAGGTGCAGCTGGTGAGCCACTGTGATGGTCGCCGTCGGACCGTTACGGTGCTTACCCAGAATGAGGTCGGCCTCGCCGCCACGGGGGTCGTCGCGTTCGATGGCGTCGGGGCGGTGCAGGAGGATCACCATGTCGGCGTCCTGCTCGAGCGATCCGGACTCACGGAGGTCGGACACCATCGGCTTCTTGTCGGTGCGCTGCTCAGGACCACGGTTGAGCTGACACACGGCAACCACCGGGCATTCGAGTTCCTTGGCGAGAAGTTTGAGCTGACGGGAGAAGTCCGAGACTTCCTGCTGACGCGACTCGACCTTCTTGCCCGACGACATCAGCTGAAGGTAGTCCACGACAATCAACTTCAGACCGTTGCGCTGCTTCAGACGCCGAGCTTTGGCGCGAATCTCCATCATCGTCAGGTTGGGGGAGTCGTCGACGAACAGCGGCGCCTCACTGATCTCGCTCATCCGTCGGGCAAGCTTGGTCCAGTCGTCGTCCGTCATCTTTCCCGAACGCATGTCACCGAGCTTGATCTTGGCCTCCGCCGACAGCAGACGCATCACGATCTCGGTGCGGCTCATCTCCAGCGAGAAAATGACACTGGGCATACCGTGCTTGATCGAGCACGACCGCATGAAATCCATACTCAGGGTCGATTTGCCCACACCAGGCCTCGCCGCGACGATGATCATCTGACCAGGGTGAAGACCGTTCGTAATTTCGTCGAGCTCGGCGAATCCGGTGGGCACACCGAGGGAGATACCGCCGCGACTGGCGATGGAGTCGATCTCGTCCATCGTCGGCTGCAGCAGCTCCTCCAAGGGGAGGAAGTCCTCGGAAGTACGACGCTCGGTGACCTCGTACACCTCTGCCTGCGCACGATCCACGACCTCGGCGACGTCCTGGCCGTCCGAACCCGCGTACCCGAACTGCACGATGCGGGTGCCGGCCTGCACGAGCCTGCGCAGGATCGACTTCTCGGCCACGATCTCCGCGTAATAACCGGCGTTCGCCGCAGTGGGAACAGTCTGCGTGAGTGTGATCAGGTACGGAGGACCCCCGATCCGCTTCAGGTCACCGCGACGATCCAGCTCCGCCGAGACCGTCACCGGGTCAGCGGGCTCCCCGCGGCTGTAGAGGTCGAGAATGGCGTCGTACACGCTCTGATGCGCCGGGCGGTAGAAATCGCCGGGACGGAGCACCTCGAGCACGTCGGCGATGGCGTCCTTGCTGAGGAGCATGCCGCCCAGAACCGACTGCTCCGCCGCCATGTCCTGCGGGGGTTGACGACCGAAATCTTCGCCCGGGGCTTCACTGGGCGGCGGCTCGGAGGAGTAGTCCGATTGCCCTCGATCGTCCACAACTGCCACGTGAAGTCGACCGTCCTTTCCCCGTACGAAACCTCGCAGCCGACTACCGCACGACTACGTACCGACACAATTTCTACCCCTCGCCACCGACAAGAATCCCGCACGCGCACCCACGATCGGGCACCTCCGTGCGTCACCCCTTCTGCCGGTGGAGACACGCTGCTGGGACGTTAGGCGCAATCGTTTCCCGTCACAACACAGCCTGTGGATGAACCTGGGGATCGAATGTGGATAGTGCTGAACAACTGTGTTGACCATCTGGGGATAACCTGGGTATAACTTTCCGAATATCGACCATTCCACCAGTTCAAAGGGTGTACATAAACTTTCTGTCCTGTGTATGAATTATTGCGCGGCGTGTCGCCCAAGTTGACAACTCGGGCGTGTTGAGTAAATGCGAAGTGAACAAACCAGTGATTCACGTCACAGTGTCTGGGAACACTCACAAAACCAGTCGTCAGCCCGGTTTCGCTGCATCCCGCCCGAATCCGCGCCCGCCGCACGCC
>NZ_NOXZ01000055.1:0-1673 GCF_002258225.1 Rhodococcus sp. RS1C4
TGGGCACCTGGTCCGACGTGGGCTTCGGCGCGGAGGCGTTCGACCATGTGCGGGTAGTGCAGTTCGAACGCGGGACGCTCGGAACGGATCCGGGGCAGTTCGGTGAAGTTGTGCCGCGGCGGCGGGCAGGAGGTCGCCCATTCCAACGAGTTGCCGTACCCCCACGGATCGTCGACGGTGACCACTTCGCCGTACCGGTAGGACTTGAAGACATTCCACACGAACGGCAACGTCGACGCACCGAGCACGAACGCCCCGATCGTGGAAATGATGTTGAGTGTGGTGAACCCGTCCGACGCCAGGTAATCGGCGTACCGACGCGGCATACCCTCGTTCCCGAGCCAGTGCTGCACCAGGAACGTGCCGTGGAACCCGAAGAACGTCAACCAGAAATGCCACTTGCCGAGCGTCTCGTCCATCATCCGGCCCGTCATCTTCGGGAACCAGAAATAGATACCGGCATACGTCGCGAACACCACCGTCCCGAACACCACATAGTGGAAGTGCGCGATCACGAAGTAGGTGTCGGTGACATGGAAATCGATCGGCGGGCTGGCGAGCAACACACCCGAGAGACCACCGAAGAGGAACGTGATCAAGAACCCGATGGAGAACAACATCGGCGTCTCGAGCGTCACCTGACCACGCCACATCGTGCCGATCCAGTTGAAGATCTTCACACCCGTGGGCACCGCGATCAAGAACGTCATGAACGAGAAGAACGGAAGCAACACCGCACCGGTGGCATACATGTGATGCGCCCACACCGCGATCGACAACGCCGCGATCGCGATCGTCGCGTAGATCAACGTGGTGTACCCGAACATCGGCTTACGCGAGAACACCGGGAAGATCTCCGAGACGATCCCGAAGAACGGCAACGCGATGATGTACACCTCGGGATGACCGAAGAACCAGAACAAGTGCTGCCACAGCAACACACCACCGGTCGCCGGATCGAACAAGTGCGCACCCAGATGACGATCGGCCGCCAACCCCAACAACGCCGCCGTCAACAACGGGAACGCAAGAAGAATCAGAATCGAGGTCACCAGGATGTTCCAGGTGAAAATCGGCATCCGGAACATCGTCATACCCGGCGCCCGCAAACAGATGACCGTGGTGATCATGTTGACGCCACCGAGAATGGTGCCCAAACCGGCCACCGCCAACCCCATGATCCACAGATCAGCACCCACACCCGGCGAATGCAGAGCACTCGTCAACGGCGTGTAGGCAGTCCACCCGAAGTCCGCGGCACCACCAGGAGTGATGAACCCGGCCGTGGTGATCAACGCACCGAACAGATACAACCAGTACGAGAACGCATTGAGCCGCGGGAACGCCACATCCGGAGCACCGATCTGCAACGGCAGAATGTAATTGGCGAACCCGAACACGATCGGCGTCGCATACAACAGCAACATGATCGTGCCGTGCATGGTGAACAACTGGTTGTACTGCTCGTTGGACAGAAACTGCATCCCCGGCACAGCCAACTCGGCGCGCATCAGCAACGCCATCAACCCACCGACGAGGAAGAACGCAATCGACGTCGCGATGTACATGATCCCCAACACCTTGGGATCAGTGGTCGTAATCGCCTTGTGAACGAACGAACCCTTAGGTCCCATCCGCGGCGGAAAAGGCCGAGCCGCCGTCACAGCGGGAGT